>USMO01000093.1 GCA_900555785.1 uncultured Eubacteriales bacterium
GCTGTCATAGGCTCGTGAATCCATATGTTGGTTGTGGCGCCTCCGGCGGCAAAGGGCTGCCGCAGACGGTCCGCGTCTGCAACGGGGCGCACGACCAATACTGCGCGTCGCTCGGTGCTGGTGCGGTCCATGCCGGAGATGTGCTGGTGGCAACCGGAACTGCCTGGGTGGTGCTGGGCGTAACCGACCGGCTGATTCGGTCGGGGAGCCACGTTTCCCCGGGGATTCATCCGGTCGCGGGGCTGTACGGCGCCATGGCATCGCTGGTCTCTGCCGGGTCGGTGCTCAAGTGGTATAAAAACCTGGTGGGGAGCGACTATGCCGCGCTGGACGCCGGGGCGATGACCCATCGCGAGAGCGCGAAGGACCTGTTTTTTGCGCCCTACCTTGCCGGGGCAGGGTTCCCGCACCGGGACCCGGACGAACCGGCAAAGGTGATCGGTCTGAAGCTGGCGCATGACCGCTACGATCTTGCGCGGGCGCTGATGGAAGGCGTTGCGTTTGAGGTGCGGCGCGTGCTGGAGGAATACAACCGGCTCGGCTGTCCTGCGGGGCAGCTGACTATGACCGGCAGGACAGCGCACAGCGAACTTTGGCGGGGTATTCTGCGCGATGTAACGGGCTGTGGAATTTCGGTAACCGAAGAAGCCGACACCTGCTGCATCGGTGCCGCCATGCTGGCGGCGGTTGGCGCGGGACTGTATCGCGACCTGCCGGAGGCTGCGGCGCATATGGCGCGCGTGACGCTGTTTGACACGCCGGACACCGACGGTGTTGCATTCTACAACGAAAAATACAGCCGATACCGGGAACTGACCGGCGGCTGCGGGAAAAGTGAGGGAGAACTATGAAAAGAACCATCCGGACCCCGTATTTTGAAATCGGGACCAAGAACTACATCTGGGGCGACAAGGTGTTGGAATACGCACTGGCGGCTGACCGTGCGGCGGAGAAATACGACATCGACGTCCTGTTCATCACAACGCCGGTTGAGCTGCGGCGCGTGGTGGAGAACACCAAGCATCTGATTGTTCTGGCACCCTACATGGACACCCTGCAGCCCGGGCGCGGCATGGCGGATATTCTGCCGGAGGCGCTGAAGGATGCCGGTGCTGCCGGTGTGGTGGTCAACCATTGCGAAAAGCCGATGTCCCTGCCGCAGATCAAGAAGACGATTGACCGCGCGCACGGGCTGGATATGCTGGTGTTTGCCTGCGCCGACACGGTTGCCGAGGCAAAGGCGATTGCCGAGCTGCACCCGGACATCATCAACCCCGAGCCTTCCGAACTGATCGGCGGGAGCGGCGGTGCCGTCAGCGGCATGTCCTATGTTAAGGATTGCATTGATGCCATCAAGGCAATTGACCCCTCGATTCTGGTCGAGCAGGCTGCCGGAATTACGAACGGTCAGCAGGTCTACGATTTCATCATGGCTGGCTCCGAGGCTGCCGGTGCGGCATCGGGCATCATGAACGCCGCCGACCCGCTGGCAAAGATTGACGAGCTCATCGCTGCCACGCGCCGCGCGGCTGACGATCTGAAGAAAGGAAAGAACTGAAATGGTATTCCGGAAAAAGTACAAAGTGCAGTCAAACGACAAGGTCTGCACCTTCCACAACGTCACCGAGCAGGCAAAGGAAGCCCTGCGCGAGTCCGGCATTCAGAACGGCATTGTGGTGGTCTATTCCCATCACACGACCTGCAGCGTCATCACGCAGGAATGCGCGTTTGACATGTCGATGACCGGGCTGGAGACGCTTCAGCAGGATCTGGTCAACGTGATGGAGAACATCATTCCGACCCAACGGAGCGAGGGCATGTATCTCCATCCGGGGCACAAGGCGCTGGTCTTTGCCGAGGAGCACGGCGAGGACAATCGCGGCTGCCACAACACCGACGCGCATCTGCGCTCCTCCATCATCGGCAGAAGCCAGACGATTGTTGTGGAGGACGGACAGATGGATCTTGGGGAGTTCGGGTTCATTTACTTTATCGATTTTGACCAGACCCGCGCGCGGGAACGCACCGTGCAGGTGATGGTCATCGGGGAATGAGGGATAAACGATGAAAAGAAAACCGAAAGTCGGGTTTCTCCCGCTTTATATTCTGACCTATGACGAAAGCACGCCGTTCATGCGCAAGACCGTTGACCGCCATGTTGCGGAGGTTTCCGAGCGCTTGGAGGCTATGGGGCTGGAGCTGGTCAAAGCGCCGGTCTGCCGGGTGAAGCCGGAGTTCGAAGCGGCGGTAAAGAGCTTTACCGATGCCGATGTCGACCTGATTATTACCCTGCACGCGGCGTATTCGCCCTCTTTGGAATCCATTGATGCGCTTTGCTCGACCAATCTCCCGCTGCTGATGCTGGATACGACCTACGATTACGAATTCAAGCCGTATTCCTACACCGAGGGGATGCTCTACAACCACGGCGTACAGGGCGTGATGGACCTCTCCAATCTGCTTTGCCGCAGAGGACGGCAGTTTGAGGTGGTTGCGGGCTTCCTCAACGAGAAGAACCCGGAGTATCCGTCGCTCTGCCGCAGAGTGACCGATTTTGCAAAGGCAGCCGTCATTCGTCACAAGCTGTCAAAAGCCCGCGTCGGCATTGTGGGGGATCCGTTTGTCGGCATGGGAGATTTCGGTATCCCGTTTGAAACGCTGCGTGAGACGATCGGTCTGGAGGTCGTTCCGTATGACCTGCAGGACTACACCTACCTTGATTCCGTAACGCAGGAAGAAATCGACGCGGAGTATGCCGCCAATTCCGAGCGGTTTGAGATGAAGGTCCCGCGCGAAGTCTACGACTTTTCCACGCGCGTTTCCCTTGCGGTGCGCAAGTGGCTGGCAGACAAAAAGCTGGATGCGTTCAGCATGAACTTCAAAGCGGCGCGGAACGGGACCTCTTTCCCGACCATGCCGTTTGCCGAGGCAAGCCTTGCCATGGAGCGCGGAATCGGTTACGCAGGGGAAGGCGATGTGCTGACCGCCGCGTTCGTTTCGGCGCTGATGGAAGCCTTTGACGAAGTTTCCTTTACCGAGATCTTCTGCCCCGACTGGAAGGACGGCTCGCTCTTTATGAGCCATATGGGAGAATACAATGTCGGTCTTTCCGTTCCGGAAGCAAAGCCGGTGATGAGCGAGAAGGAATTCAGCTTCGGCGATGCGTCCAACCCCGCCATCCTGCTCTCTCCGTTCCGCCCCGGAAAGGTGACCTACCTCAGCCTGAATCCGCAGGCAGAGGGCTACGGACTGTTCTCGGCTACCGGCACCATGCTTTACACGCCGCGCGACAACAAGCAGAACGACATTGTGTCCGGCTGGTTCCGTCCCGACATGCCGCTGCCGGAATTTCTGGAGACCTACAGCCGTGCGGGCGGCATTCACCACGCGGCGCTGATCTATTCGGACACCGATATTTCGGGTGTTCTGGATGCTTTGAAGAGGATTCTGTAAGATGGAAGAGGGCATTTTGAACGACGCGATGCGGACCTTCTCGATTGAAGCGGAGTCGCTTGCCGAGACGGCGAAGGTGCTGGACCCCTCCGCATTTACCCGCGCGGTTGAAGCGCTTGCAAAGGCGCCGCGCATTGCGGCTGCGGGCTGCGGGCACACCGGCATTGCCTGCCGGCACTTTGCGCACCTGATGTGCTGCATTGAGCGTCCTGCGCGGTTTCTCTCTCCTGCCGAAGCGGTACACGGCGGCATGGGCTTTCTGCAGCCCGGTGACGTGATGCTGCTGGCATCGCGCGGGGGCAAGACCGACGAGCTGATGCCGATTGCCGACATCTGCCGCCGCAAGGGGATTACGGTTATCGGGGTGACCGAAAACCTGTCTTCTCCCTTGGCAGAAAAGTCCGACATTGTGCTTGCAATCAAGGTTACGCGTGAGTGCGACCCCTACAACTGCCAGGGGACGACCAGTTTTGCCGTGACCTGCGCGGTCTTCGATGCGCTTCAGACGGCTGTTCTGGAGTACACCGGGTTCCGCAACGAAGAGTTTGCCATCATTCACCCCCACGGCGCTGTCGGAAAACGGCTGAATGGGTAAGACCTTGGGGCACCGCCCCAACCCCTGCTTAGAACCTTCTTGAAAGAAGGTTCTAAGAACTCCAAGAACTTTCAATAAGGGAAAACTTGGGGTTTGGTGAGTACGAATTTTATTGATTGAGGAGATAAGAAAATGGAATTTAAGGTTTATCAGAAGGAATTGGAGCTGCAGTCTCGGGGATGGATTCCCACGTTCCACGATGTTTCGAAGGAAGTGATTGAGATCGTCAAGGCATCCGGCGTGAAGAACGGCACGGTTTGCATTGCGTCGCATCACACCACCTGCTCGGTCATGGTGCAGGAGTGCTCGCACGACATTGATTCGTTCGATCTGGAGTTCCTGCAGCACGACCTGCTGGACATCATGCGCAAGCTGGTTCCGGATTTCCGGGAGGAGCATCAGTACCGCCATCCCGGACCGATTCATGCGCAGTTCGGCAGATACGTTGACGAGCCCGGCGACTTCACCAGCATGAACACCGACGGGCACCTGCGCTCGGTCTTCTTCGGCAGAAGCGAGACGATGACCATTAAGGACGGCGTTCTGGACGGCGGCGAGTTCGCGCACATCTATTTCGTTGACTGGGACCAGGTTCGCGCGCGTCATCGCCAGCTGAACATCACGGTCATGGGCACGACCGAGGATGTGGAAGACCGCAAGTGGAACAACGGCGAGGTGATCAACACCCTGCACAAGTTCACCGATGAGGAAAAGGCGTTTGACGTTCACTACACGCTTCAGCAGCAGAGATAAGAGGGCAGAAACATGAAGTTTATTGTGGATTCGGCAGATCTCGCGCAGCTGCAGGACAGCTACGAGCATCTTGCCTGCGACGGTGTGACCACCAACCCCAGCATTCTGGCAAAATCCGGTGTGGCACCCTATGAGGTGCTCGGCAAAATCCGCGCCTTCATCGGCAAAGACGCAGACCTGCACGTGCAGGTAATTTCCGGCGACTGCGACACCATGCTGCAGGAGGCAAAATCGATCACCGATGCACTGGGAAAGAACACCTATATTAAGGTCCCGGTGACCAAGACCGGGCTGAAGGTCATCAAGGCGCTGAAGGCAGACGGCTACAACATCACGGCAACCGCAATCTACACCGCCGCGCAGGCATATCTTGCCGCACAGGCTGGCGCGGATTACGTAGCGCCGTATGTCAACCGCATCTATGACACCGGCGCGGACGGTGTGGAGGTGACCAAGCAGATTCAGACGCTCCTGCGCGCAGGCGGCTACCGGACGCAGGTTCTGGCGGCGAGCTTCAAGAATGTCGGTCAGGTAATGGCGCTGGCGGCTGCGGGCATTGATGCGGCAACCATCCAGCCGGATGTCATCTGGAAAATGGTAAACAACCCCACGGTTGACGCGGCGGTTGTTGCCTTCCGGAAGGATTTCGAGGGTCTGGCTGGCGTTGGCAGCGACATGAGAAAATAAGAGAAACCAAAATCAGGGCTGAGCAACCGCTCGGTCCTGATTTTTTCTCGGAAAACGGTAGAAAAAGGCTTTACAAATCGCCGGGTTTGTGGTACAATAGAGAATATCCAAGAAAGAAAGGAGCACAGACGCAAATGCAGCAGCTGACAACCAATGAAGCCTATTATCGCCGGGTTGTGAACGCGCTCGGCATCGGGCTGTTGTTTTTCCTGCTCTTCCTCTTGCTGATGTCGCTTGCTGTTGGGACATTGCAGATTGCCCTGGATGCATTGCCGCTCTCGGACACCGCCGCAAAGGTGACCTACCAACTGATTTACGGCGCGCTGTACCTTGCCGTGTTCATGTGTCCGGTGCCCATCATGCGCGCGTTCCTCCGGGGGGCAAAGCTGCCCTGGCAGCCGATGCGCGCCGCAGAGCCGGTCTCCCGCTGCCTGCCCCTGATTGTGCTGGGCGGCATTACAATGATTCTGGCGCAATCCTATATCAACGCGGGATTGGTCAGCATCTTTGACCTGAACAGCGGCATCGAATCGGTTCTGCCGTCAACGGGCGGCAGCATGTCCAACCTGGACCTGGTGCTCTCCTTCATCGTTCTGGCGGTTGTTCCGGCATTCTGCGAGGAGTTTTTGTTCCGCGGCGCAATCTTAACCAATCTGCTGCCGTTCGGGCGCGGTACGGCGGTGCTGGTCAGCGCGCTGGCATTCGGGCTGATGCATCAGAATCTGGCGCAGTTCCTGTACGCCTTCTGCGCGGGTATTCTGCTGGGCGTGATTTATGAGAAGACCGGCAGCATCTGGAACGGTGTGGTTCTGCACCTGCTCAACAATGCATCCTCGTTGCTGTCAACGGTCCTGTTGCAGCGGCTGGGGGAGAAGAATGGGACGGTTGCCGTGCTGATTCTGGACGCGGTGCTGTTCCTCCTTGGTATCCTCTCAATCGTGGTGCTGACCGTTCGGGTCTCGCGCAAGCCGGACCTGCAGGACGGCGCGTTCGGGCGCTCCCTGCCGGTGTCGGAGGCTTATGCAGAGCATCCGGTCGCACCGGCGCGTGCAGCGCGGTTGTTGGTCGCTTCGCCGTTCGGCGTATTCCTGATTGCCTGCGCGGTGCTGGCGGTCCTGACCGCGCTG
>USMO01000094.1 GCA_900555785.1 uncultured Eubacteriales bacterium
AGCGTCCTGCCCTCGTAGACCAACTCGGTCGCGTCGGTCGCAGCATAACCGCTCCAGGAGCCGTTCTCCCGCAAACCGAGCAGGGACGCCGTTCGGGCAGCCGCAGTCAGACCGCCACCCGAAAGCGCATTTCCACCGCGCGCAACCAAAACCAGGTCCGACAAGCCGCCGTGCGAGGTCTTCACGCCGGTCTGGGTCGCATTCGAATACGAGGCAACAACCGCCACCCCCTGCCCCAACGTCGCGGAGCTGATGCTCTTTCCGTCCATTGCCGAAATGACCGCACAGAAGCTGCCGCTCTCGGCGCTGCTGCCGTCCTTGGCGCTGATGACACCGCCGGACGTCCCGCAGGCACGATAGGAAAAGTTCAGATTGCGGTCAAACGCAATCCGCAGCGCGCGGTTCTTTCCAACCGCGAAAAATTCGTTTCCGGACAGCTTGGCACCGCTCACTTTCAGCGAATCAAAGCCGCCGTCGTTGTAGCACTTCGCGCTGACAATCCCGCCCGCGTTCAGGTTCCATTCGTAGCTGTGCGCCGTGTCCGACACAAGGTCATCCACCAGCACAAAATACGCGCTGCCGCCGGAACGGATCATCAGATAGGTCCGGTCTGCCTTCAGGAGAGACGGGTCGGTGTATGCCCCGGCAGCATCCGAGGACAGGACCGCAACGCCCGCCGCATTCAAGCCGACCAGCATACTGCCGCCGCCCTTGATGCTCTGCGTCTTGCCGTCAACCGTCACGGTGCTGTGCCCCCAAGCCAGCGTGTAATCGCGCCGCTCGCCGGCGCCGTAATCCTGATAGCCCGGGTCCGAGAGAATCCACTCGCCGCCAACCGCCAGCACAAAGCTGTTCTGGTCGTAGTGGCTGTGCCCCTGCTGCGAGTTGTTGCCGACTGCCACCAGCAGCAGATCGTCCGCGCCCCAACCCGTGCGCAGGTATCCCCATCCGGCAGCGTCTGCCACGCCCGCGCGCAGATCAATCCCGGTCCGCGCGGTGTAGGCATCCGGCGTTTCGGTCTCGCCCGCCGGGCGGTAGTAGACCAGCTTCAGAAAATTCGACACGCTGTCCGGTTTCCGGCTGGACAGATACCAGCGCGCCAGTGCGGACACGTCATTTTCGCGCATCACCGAAGCGGTGACGAAAAAGCAGGTGTCCAGATAGGAATCCGAGACCGGCGGGGCACTCCCCTCCCCGCTCTCGCTGACTGCCACAACCCAGCGAATCAGCGACTCCGGATAGGCGTGCTCCATCAGCGTCCCGTTTCCGGTCACCCGTTCCAGCTGGTCGAGCGCCGCAAACAGCAGGTCCATCGCATAGGAGGTGTAACTCAGCCCCTCCTGCCCTTCCGATTCCGCGCGGCGGTCGAGATACCAGGACGCAAAATCATAGGCACGGGAGAGATATTTCGGGGCGTCCGCAACCGAGCCGAAGAGCACCAGGCTCCCGGTCATCAGGGCAGATGCCTTGTTGACATAGTAGTTGTGATCGGTAAATGCGGAAAGATCGTCAAACAACGGCTTCAGCCCCTTTTTCTCCAGAGCCTCTGCCAGCGTGCCGCGCTGCGCGTCCGACAGCCGGTCATAGCAAAGATCGTAGACCGTTGCCACGCCGGTTGTAAAATAGCCGGTCTCCAGCGAGGTGCGGTTGATGGACGGATACTCGGTCCAGGTGCTCCAGGCAGCCAGAGAGAGGGCAAGCTCCACGGCGCGGTCGCCGTACCGGACGTCCCCGGTCAGCGCATACGCCAGCGCCAGCGACTGCAGCATCTCTTTCATTTTGTTGCCCATTTCCTGCCAGTAGGGGTAGTTTCCGCTCCCAAATCCAGCCGGAGCCGAGGTGAAATGCTGCTCGGTGAAGGGAATCGAAAAAGTCTTGGTGGTCGAGCCGTAGTAGGTCATGGTGAACGAGGTCTGCGACAAGAGCGCCGCCGCTTCGCCGATCAGGGCATCCGACGCCTCCTTGCCGCTGTAGCCCGCAAGCCCGGTCTCGCTGCCGGAAGCCGTGTTCTTCAGCTGCTCCAGCTCTGCCGGGGTGAAGAACAGGCGCGGGTGCGCGGTCACCAGCTGCTCAAAGGGGTGGACCACCTGCTCGCTGTCCCCGTCGGCCCTCACCACGCGAACATTGTCGTAACAGGTCTGCCCCTTGTTTGCCATGCCGCTGTAAAGCAGAATCTGAATGCTCTTTGCGGTGTCGGGCAGGCAGACCGTCAGCTCTGCGGTTGTCCAGCGCCCGGTCTCGGTTACGGTTGTGCTGACCGTGTCGGTCTGCTGTCCGTTCTTGCCAAACAGGTATACAAACACGCTGCCGTTGCCGGAAAGATTCATCACGTCAACCGAAATCCGGTAGTAGACCCCGCTCTCCAGCGTGATCTTCGGGCTGGCAAGCGTTGCGCTCGCTTTGGTGGACGAATCGGTGATCATCATGGACGCAGAGCCGCCCGAGGCATGGTCGGTCGTGCGCTGAACATCTCCGGCAACCACCCGCCAGCCTGCGGGGCAGCCGGTGAAATCGCCTTCAAAATTCTCACTGAATACCGTGTCGGAGCCTGCTGCAGCGACAACGGAGAACGCGCCCAGGAACAGGGCGAGCAGCAGCGCCGAGGCAGCCACGCGCAGCCGCCGGCAGAGGGAACGGGTGGAACGGACAGGTTTCATACGGTTTCCTTTCATTTGGCGATTGCCCCGCCGCCGAAAGGCAGCGGGGCAACTTGTATCAGTCTTGCTTTCTCTTCTTGCCGATCATCACGGCAGCGGCAGACAGGACCAGCACAGCCGCAAACGGTACCACGGAGATACCGGACTGGCAGCCCTTCTTGTCTTCGCTCGGTGCATCGGTCTCGGCAGAGGTGTCGCCGGACGGAGCCTTGGTATCGTCACCGGGCTTCGAGGTATCCTTGTTCGGGTCCTCGGTGGTGATTTCGTCATCCGGATCTTTATTGTCGTTATCCTTGTCGCCGACGGTCGGTTCGCTTGCGGCGTAAATCTTGAACTCGCCGAAGGATGCCGGAGCGAACTTCCCCTCGTTTGCGGAGTCGATCAGCGCAAAGCCCTGCGTGCGGTCGATCTGACCCAGCAGATTCACGTCATCGCTCATGTCGAACGCAACCGGTCCGGTCGACTTGTTTGCGTCACCGGCGATATGCGCCTCGGCAACAATCAGGTCGCCCTTCATGACCAGCGTCACTTCGATTTCCAGCGTTCCGGCAGCAATGCCCTCCAGGCTCAGCGCGGTTGCGTTTGCAGCGGTTGCGGGCAGCGGAGCCATTCTGCCGCCAACGGTGCGGTAGCAGAAGATGGACAGCATGTTCTCAGAGGTGGTTTCGAAGTAGATGCGGTAGCCCTGCTGGCTCTTGAACTTGATCGAGGACGTGTCGTCCTTGTCCTCCCAGCGGGTCAGCACGCTGAAGCGGAAGTGGTTGTCGGCGTCTGCCTTCACCTTAAAGGTCAGCTTGTAGTCGCCCTCTGCCATCTTGCCCTTGTACTGCGCAATTGCATATGCGTTGACGCGGACGTTGGCATCGTCGCTGTTGGTCAAACCGTCCGCATTCTTGCGGGTCAGCCAGCCGTTCTCAATGGCGAACTTCTCATACTGCGACAGACCGTCGAAGTTGTAGAGCAGGAAGTTTTCTTCGGTCACGTTCACGTTGCCGTTCCACTTGTAGTCGTTGTTCGACAGAATCTTGTTGTAGTCGTTCTGGTCGACATCTTCATCCTTCGGAGCTTCGCCGGGCAGCGCGGTATAGGTCACCGCACCGTAGGAAGAGGAAACCAGACCCTCCTGCCCTGCCATATCCATGATGGCAAAGCCGAGTGTGCGGTCGGCAACACGGTTGATCGTGCGCTCGGTGCCCGCAGAGAAGTCGTAGGTCACGGTTCCGGCTTTCTTGCTGGTGTCGTTTGCCAGGCAGACGTCAACCGACAGGGTTCTGTCCTGAACGGTGATCGTAATCAGCAGTTCCGCGTTTGCAGCCTGACCCTCCAGCAGCTTCACGCCCTGCGTGTTTGCCTGCGTTTCGCTGGTCACCAGACCGTTGCCCGAGGAGTAGCCGCCCTCGTAGCGTGCAAGGCGGTATTCGAGCGCGCCGCCCTCCAGCGCCTGGAGGTTGAACATGTAGCCGTAGTGCGAGCCGGAGAACTTGCCGTCCCAGATGTTCCAAACGCCGACGCGTCCGCGGTTCTCTGCGTTCAGCTTCATCTTAAAGGAGAGCTTGTAGTTGTACGAGGTTGCATGCTTGGAGGCGATGACGGCGTTGTTCGAAGCAACCGCTCCGTTGCCGCGCGTGAACCAACCGTCCGTGCCGCGCACGAACTTGTCGCCGTCCGGCAGGGTCACAAAGCTGTTGTCAACTGCGATAAAGTTGTAATCGGGGTCAACAGCGGGGGTATCGTCGGCGCCGTAGTCAGTGTAGGAGATATGACCGATCGACGAAGAAGCGGTCTCTTTCACTTCGGAAGGTGCAAAGAGGAATCCGAAGCCCGCAGGTTCGTTGATTGCGCCCAGAATATCGGTCTGACCGGACAGATCGAACACCACATCACCGGTCGTCTTGCTTGCATCGGATGCCAGGGAGACCTTCACGGTCAGCTTGTTGCCAGCCCACTTCATCGAGACGTTCAGGAGCGCATTTGCAGCTGCATCCTTCAAAATTTCGGAGGTCGCGTTGCCGCTGGTTGCTGCAACCGAGCTGCCGCCGCCCTGCTTCTTTTCGGCAGCCACGACACCAAGGGTAAGGTTGCCGTCATTTGCTTCCATTTTCAGCGAGAAGCCGATTCCTCTCTGAGAGGTCTGGTAGCTTCTGCCGTTCTGCGTGTAATCCTGCCAATAGAACCACGTGTAGAGACGGTCCTTGTTGTTGGCATTCAGCTTCACCTGATAGGAAAGATCGTAATCCCCCTTCATGGCATGACGATACTGCAGCATTGCATAAGTGGAAGCCGCGCCCGTGACCGGGTTCTTGCCGTCCGGATTCATGGTGAAGAACTCACCGTCGCAAACGAACGACGAAGTGCTGCCTGTCTTGCCGATAAAGGACTGCGGGTCGTACTGATAGAACTGGTTTCCGTTCAGGAATGCCATGTTCACCAGAGCAATCTCAACCGGCTGCGCGTCCTTCACGGTCAGATCGGTATATGCCATGTGACCGACAGAGGAAGAAACGGTCTCTTTCAGTTCGGAAGGTGCAAAGAGGAATCCAAAGCCTGCAGGCTCGTTGATTGCGCCCAGAATATCGGTCTGACCGGACAGGTCAAACACCACGTCGCCGGTCGTCTTGCTTGCATCGGATGCAAGAGAGACCTTTGCGGTCAGCTTGTTGCCTTCCCACTTCAGCGAAACGTTCAGGAGCGCGTTTGCAGCCGCATCCTTCAGGATTTCGGAGGTCGCGTTGCCGCTGGTTGCTGCAACCGAGCTGCCGCCGCCCTGCTTCTTTTCGGCAGCCACGACACCAAGGGTAAGGTTGCCGTCATTTGCTTCCATTTTCAGCGAGAAGCCGATTCCTCTCTGAGAGGTCTGGTAGCTTCTGCCGTTCTGCGTGTAATCCTGCCAATAGAACCACGTGTAGAGACGGTCCTTGTTGTTGGCATTCAGTTTTACCTGATAGGTCAGAGCGTAGTCGCCCTTCATGGCGTGACGGTACTGCAGCATTGCGTAGCCGGGAGCCGCACCGGTCACCGGATTTTTGGCATCCTGATTCATGGTGAAGAACTCGCCGTCGCAGACGAACGACGCAGTGCTGCCCGTGGTGCCGATAAAGGACTGCGGGTCGTATTGATAGAAGAGCCCACCATTCAGAAACGCCATATTGACCGGCGTAATCTCAACCGGTGTCGGCGTTTTTTCGCTGTCCGCCGCCATCACCGTGATCGGGAGGGACAGGAGCATTGCAAGGACAAGGGTAATGCTGAGAATCTTTTTCATTTCTGAAAATCCTCCTTATTTTTTCAACCGGTTGGAACACGGTCCATCCATCGGCAGACGACCGGCATCGCCCCCCCTACCCGCTCCGAACGGCTTTCGATCTGATTTCCTATATTTGGTATATAACCGGTTAGTTATATTCAAATATATCCCGCCAATGACATAACTCGCCGTGTCATATCTAACCGGTTAGTTATTTATTGACAAGAAAGAAAATCAAAATCGAAGAAGTCATAGCCGAAAACCGGGCATTTGGTTTTTTCCGTCGTTCTCCAACCTTGGTTATTGACATATTAGCACAAAAAATCTCCTTTGTCAAGCCCTTTTCTGATTTTTTTGCTATTTTTTCTTGAATTTTTTTGTGCTCCCCAAAGTTCAGATTGTAACTCAGCGCTATTAGATGGAAATTTTGCCCGCCGCCGGAAATCCGCGCCATTTTGCAGGCGCCGTGCGTTGGCGGGTCCCCTCCGGTGGCGCGGGATGGGCAGGGGGTAGGAGGGATAAAAGCGGCTGCGCGGAATGACAACCGAGGGGTGGTGGAGATGTGGGAGGAATGAAGGGGTGCTCTATCATTTTTGGGGGAGGGACAGACTGTGTGTTATGTGGTTCCTATATTTTTTGTCCGTCTTGGATAGTGATAACTGCCACTGCCTCTGTCGTTCGGAGATCCC
>USMO01000095.1 GCA_900555785.1 uncultured Eubacteriales bacterium
CAATCGCCGCATCGCGCCCGACCAGCCGGTTGAACAGCGAGCTTTTGCCGACGTTCGGCTTGCCGCAGATGACCGTCCGGATGCCCTCGGCAACCGCATGACCGGTCCGGTAAGTATCGGCAAGCGCCCGCAGGGATTTTGCGCAGTCCGCAAACGCCGCCGCAATCTCGTCCCGGCTCATGTCGGCAAGGTCCTCGTCCGGGGAGTCAATCGTGACATACACCGATGCCAGAATCCGCCGCAGAGCTTCGTAGAGTTCCCGACACCGCGCGCCGGTCTTGCCGCGCATGCCCGTGTGGGCAAGCGTCAGCTGGGACCGCGTCTGCGCCTCCAGCAGGTTCCCAAGCGCCTCCGCAGCGGAAAGATCCAGCTTCCCGTTCAGGAATGCCCGCTTGGTAAACTCCCCCGCCCCCGCCGGTCTCGCCCCGGCAGCCAGCAGTGCTGTCAGCACCGTTTCGGTCAGCAAAATCCCGCCGTGACAGCAGATCTCCACGGTGTCCTCGCCGGTAAAGGACGCCGGTGCCCGGAAGACCGTTGCCAGCCCGTCGTCAATCACCGCGCCCGTCTCATCGAGAATCCGTCCGTATATTGCGCGCCGAGGCTCTGCCCCGGAAAGCCGGTTCCCGTTTTTCGGCAGAAAGACCGCATCCGCAATCCGGAGCGCGTCTTCGCCCGAAACCCGGAGCAGCGCCACGCCGCCTTTGCCGCGCGGGGTCGATACCGCCGCAATCGTATCCGTCATAGCTCCCCCTCAAACAAACAACTGTCTCCCGCCATCCAAACGGACGGCGGGAAACAGTCGTTCTTTCAATCCTCGTTCTCGTCGGTCAGGTCTTCCTTCGCCTTCGTGTCGTCCAGGAACATCACCACGCGGCGGTTGTTCTCCGCGCCGATGGAGTTGGTCGACACGCCCGGAATGTTCTGCACCTCGGAGTGGATGATGCGGCGCTCGTAGGGATTCATCGGCTCCAGCATCACGCTCTTCTTGTATTTGACCACCTTTGCAGCCATTCTTCTTGCCAGCGCGCGCAGGGCAGCCTCCCGCTTTGCGCGGTAGCCCTCCACATCCACCGTCACGCGGACGTACTCGCGCTTCTCGCCCTCCACCTTCTTGTTGGCGGCAAGATTTGCCAGGTACTGCAGCGCGTCCAGCGTTTCGCCATGGTGACCGATCAGCACACCGGCGCTGTCGCCGTCCACGGCAATCAGCACGCCGTCGCCGCTCTCGTCCTTCTTCGAAACGGTCAGCCCCTCAAGCCCCATGTCCTCAACCAGCTTGCGGACAAAGGTCAGCGCCGCGTCCTCGCCGGGCACATTGTAGGAAACCGAAATCTTTGCGTCGCTCGCGCCGATGCCGAGGAAGCCCTTCTTGCCTTCCTCCAGCACGGTCACAATCAGTTCTGCCTCTGCCACACCCAGCTGTGCGGCTGCCTTTTTACGGGCATCCTCAACGGTCTTGCCCGTTACGATCAATTCTTTTTTCACAGTCATTCTCGCTTTCCGAGGTCGGCTTACTCTGCCTGACCGTCATCGTTTGTTTCGTTTTCGGGTTTCTTCTCTTCTGTCTGCGCGGCATCCTGCGGCGCGTCTTCCGGCTTTTCCTCCTGCTTCTCGGACTTGCGGTCCTTTTTCAGCAACGGAACACCGAACGGCGATTTTTTCGCACTCTCCGCTTTCTCTGCCTGATCTTTCTTTTCCTGCTCTTCCATCAGCGCCTTGCGGGCAAGTGCCGCTTCGCGCGTGTCGTCGTAATCCTCATCGTCAATGTGATGGAGCGAGCGGACCGTTCCGGCTCTTTCGGATTTCTCCACCTTCTTCGGTGCCTTGCCGGCGAGTTCCTTTGCAGCCGCCTTGTAGTCGGCTTCGGTAAAGGTCGGCAGCGGCATAACCTTGCTCAGAATGAAGGATTTCAGAATCCCGACCACGCTGCGGAACATCCAGTACACGCCGATGATGCCCGGCACCATAAAGGTGAAGATTGCGGACATTGCCGGCATCATCACGTCCATCATGGTGTTGGAGCAAGCGGTCTGCCGGTCGTTTGAACCGGGCGCGGGTGTCTGTCCGCTGAACTTGCGGGTCAGCTTCATGCTGAAGAAATAGACCACAAAGGTCAGCACCGGCACCAGGAGCAGAATGTCAAAGTGGGAGAAGCTCGGCGTCAGACCGAAGTCAAACGGACCGATGTTGAAGTTCGGCAGCTTGCCGATTGACTGCAGCGACTCCCAGATCTTGTCCCCGTTCGAGAACAGACCGAAATTCGCAATGCCCTCATACTGGCTGATGCCGCCGCGCAGCAGCTCAATCGTGCTCTTGCCGGTCACGGCAGCCTGCCCCAAGCCGCCCGCCGCACGCGGTGCCGAATAGAAGAGGTTCAGTGCCGAGGAAATGCCAGCCGACTGCCCCAGCACATAGACCAGCGGGTTGATGATGATGTTATACAGAATGATGATGATCGGGAACTGGATCAGGAGCGGCAGGCATCCGCTGTACGGGCTGAAGCTCTCCTTCGCGTACATATCCTGAATTTCCTTCTGCACCTTCTGCAGAGTTGCCTGGTCGTTTCTGCCCTTGTACTTCGGGCTGTTGCGGATTGCCATTTCCTTCGGGCGCAGTTTTGCCTGCTTGATGGAGTTCTTCTGCTGCTTGATTGCAAACGGAATCATCACGATCTCAACCAGCAGCGCGAACAGGCAGATACCGACAATATAGCTGCCGAAGCCGAGCGTCCCCGTCAGCCAGTTGAGAAACTTACCGATGGTACGCTGGAGACCGGTTTCGGGCTTGACATCCACCGTGGTACGGAACAGCTCAATCAGCTTGTTCACGTCGGTTGCGTTCAGGTTTTCGTAATCCGACTGCGCAACTTTGTCGCTGTCAGATGCCTTTTCGTTCGCTTTCGCAATCAGCGTCTTTGCCGCCTCTGCCGGGTCGGTCGGACCCATCTCGGTGTTGCTTGCCTGGCTGTCGTCAAAGCCTTCGGCGGTCATGTCATAGCCGCGCGACGCTGCCAGCAGCATGTAGGTTGTCGGGAAGCTCTTTGCGTCATAGGTGTTCGAGAGCAACGTAGCAACCGCTTTGAGCTGTGCCGCGCCAAGCCCGCCCTCGTAAGAGCTGTCAACCACAATATCGCCGACCGACGGCTTGGTTCCGGCGGTGCTGTTTGTGGAACAGCCTGCCAGGAGGGTTGCAACCAGCAGGAGCACCACCGCCAGAATGCCGGTGCGCCCCCAGAATGTTCTTGTTTTCTGATTCATGTGTTTTGTATTTCTCCCTTCGGATTGGTGGGATCATGCACCGCCGTTTCGGGTCCCCGCGCGGTGCCGCGGTGTCATTGCTTTTCTTGGGTGTCGGACGTCTCTTCCGGCTGTTCCGGCCCGTCCCGCTCCAGGTTGTATTCCTCCGGGTAGTAATACTTGGTCATGGGGACCGCGACCCGGCGGCGCAGTCCTTTCTCCGGTACGGGGTCATAGCCCCCCGCGCAGAATGGGTTGCATCTTGCAATGCGTGAAACGGTCAGGATCAGACCGACAAAAAAGCCTCTGGTCCGGAACGCCTCAATCGCGTACTGTGAGCAGGTTGGTTGAAACCGGCAGGTCGGCTGCCCTTTCAGCGGCGACAGCACCTTTTGGTAAAACCGGATCAGCCAGATGCACAGGTACTTCATACCGTCCCCTGCCGGAGCATTCCCAGTTTGGAAAAGCCCTTGCGCAGCTCGCGCGCAATGTCGGTTGATTTTGCCGTACCGATTCCTTCACGCGGGCTCAGCACCACCAGCCAGCCGGTTTTCAGTTCCGGCTCCACGGCACGGTAGCCTGCCCGCAGAATGCGCTTGGCGCGGTTCCGCTCAACCGCTCCCCCTGTCTTTTTGCCGACAGAAACGCCCATGCGGTTGTACATCCGCTTTTCCGGGTTCTCCTTTGCCAGCCGCTTTGCAGCCCAATCGCGCAAAACGAACACCGAGACATAGCGCCCGCTCCAGCGCGCGCCCTTCTGAAAGGTCTTTCCGAACAGATGATGTTCCTTGATGGTTGTGTACTTCATTCGTTTTCCCGTTCCGTGTATCGGTATAAAAGTAAAGAGGAAGAAATTTTTGGTTCCGTTCCGCAAAAAACACCGACCTCGTGTGCGGCTACGCTACAACGGCTGTCGGTGTTTATGTGGGCAAGACGATCAGTACGTCAGTCTCTTTCTGCCCTTTGCGCGTCTTCTCTTCAGGACATTTCTGCCGTCAGCAGTCTTCATTCTCTTTCTGAAGCCATGCTCCTTTTTTCTCTGACGCTTTTTCGGTTGATACGTTCTCAGCATTTGACTGCACCTCCTTTTGTTGTTCTCGGAAGCGGTTCTCTTTGCCACTCACACGCTTTTACACAATGACAAGTAATATTATACCCGATTTACCCCCTGTTTGTCAAGGGCTTTTCCGAAAAAAAACTGCTTTTTTGAAAAAAATACCGCCTGTGCGACCAAAATTGCCCCTGCTCCGGTGCCCGGGCGGTCCGTGTTGTCGGTCTTTGTATAAACCTTTGGTTGATAGATGACCGACACGGAATGCGTCCGGGCGGCGCTGCAAAGGCATAACCGAAAAGCCATCGCCCCGGCGATGCCTTTTTTCGGGTTTCCCCATTGACTTCCGGCTGGAGTTGTAGTATAATAGAGACGAGGAACTTGCCCACCATGGGCAACAGGACAAATGGAGATTGTATGCAACCCAATACAGAATACGAGATACGCAATCTGAAAACCGACGATGCGGAGCAGTACAACGCGCTGCTGCGCTATGCCTTCCAGATTACCGAGCAGGAGCTGTCCGAAACCGGCTGGCGCAACGACGAAATCACGCAATCCAAATTCCCGATTCTGGAGCGTGCCGACGTGCTCGGTTGCTTCGACCGCGACACGCTGGTGTCGCAGATTGCCGTCTACCCGCTGAAAATGAATGTCTACGGCGCGGTCTACCCCATCGGCTTTGTGACCAGCGTCTGCACCTACCCGGAGTACACCGGCAGAGGCATTATGAAGCGCCTGATGCGCCGGAGCCTGGAACACATGCGCCGCCGCCAGCAGTCGCTCGCGCTGCTCTTCCCCTACTCCATCCCGCTTTACCGCAAGATGGGCTGGGAAATCATTTCCAACAAGATTACCTATTCGATCAAGGACACGCAGATTCCGACCAAGGCAACCGCACCCGGTTACGTCCGGCGGGTGGATTGGGAAAATGAGGACCTGCGGAATCTGCACGCGCAGTTTGCCTCCGAAACGCACGGCTGCCTGTTCCGCAATGCGCTGGCTTGGGAGGAATACTGGCGCTGGGACGAGGATGACACCGTGGTTGCCATCTACTACGATGTCAACGACCATCCATCGGGGTACATGGTCTACCTGATCAAAGATGACATCATGCACATCAAGGAGATGATCTATCTCTCCAATGAAGCCAAGGAAGGACTTTGGGAATATATTCGCGCGCACGATTCGATGATCGACGAGGTGCGCGGCAGTTCCTATTACAGCGACCCGATCGCGTTCGAGCTGGAGGACGGCGACATTCGCGAATCCATTCGCCCCTACATCATGGGCAGAATCGTGGACGTGGAACAGTTCTTCCGCAAATACCATTGCGACCCGACCGCCGACCGCGTTCGGATTGCTTTCTCGATTGAAGATTCCTTCCTCCCCTGGAACAACCGGACCTTTACCGTCCGCTTTCATCACGGCGACTGCTCGCCGGTCGAGGAAGCCCCCGATGAAACGGTCCGCATGTCCATCGCGACTCTGACCACCATGCTCCTCGGCTACAAGACCGCCGCCAAGCTCTCCCGGATGGGTAGAATCGACGCCCGCGACAGCGCAATCCGCCTCCTCGACGACGTCCTCCTTCACGAATCCCCCTATATTTCGGACTACATTTGATACGGTGGAGAAGACCTCGGGGCTCTGCCCCGAACCCCGCCTAAACCTTTCTTAAGGAGAAAGGTTTAGGAATCCAAAGACCTTACCTGAGAAGGGCATACCCCCCCATTTTACGAACCGAAAACGTTTTTCGGCGTGTAAATGGGGGGTATGCCCTTCTCAGGTAAGGTTCTTGGGGTTCTTAGACCCTTCTTCCCTAAGAAGGGTCTAAGCAGGGTTTGGGACGGCGTCCCAAGGTCTTCCCCTGAGGTCTGAGACAAGCGGTGGGATGCATAGAGTGGGAGGGAGAGGGGGGATAGGGATGCGGAAGGGGAGAGGGAGAGTGCCGAAGATTGAGATGGAACCGGCGGCAGCGGTCATGCTGGTGTCGCTGCTGCTGACGGACCGCACGCACCTTGCCCTGGCGGCAGTCATAGCGGCAGCCGTGCATGAGGCGGGGCACCTGGCAGCGGCGAAAGCCATGGGCATACCGGTCCGGGCAATGCGGTTCCATATGTTGGGGGCGGGGCTGGTCCCGGACGGCAGACTGCTGACATACGGAGAGGAATTTTTGCTCTGCATCGCGGGACCGCTGGCAAGCCTGCTGTTTGCGGCGGTACCGGCGCCGCTGTGGCAGA
>USMO01000096.1 GCA_900555785.1 uncultured Eubacteriales bacterium
TTCTCACCGAAAGAAGCCCCTAAGCGGGGTTCGGGGCGGCGCCCCGAGGTCTTCCAACACATCCTACAGCAAGAACGCCCCAGACGAACATCTGGACGAGGTGCGCGGAGGACCTGCCGGGGAGGGTCAGGGCAGCCCAAAGCATCACGCAGGCAACGAACCGGGGAAATGCGCAGCCCCTCCCGTACCAGCGGTAACGGTCAAGCAGAAACGCAACCAGAAGACAGATCAGGAAGACCGCAACAAAGCCGAACCAGGTCACGTTCATGTAGCCCTCGGCATCGGGCGAGAACCCGATCAGCTCCGGGAAACTCTGCAGATAGGTTTCATCCCAAAGCCGCCAGACGCGGGTGTCGGCAGTCAGACGGCTGATCGTCCCGGTCGGGTCCACCTCAGGCGGCAGCACCCCGGCGAGCAGCGAGGCGGCGTATTCCCTGCCAAGCAGCGCCGCTTCGGACACCGGAACAATGCTGATGACCACCAGCAGCGAAAGGAATCCGCGCCCGAGGTCGCTGATCCAGTCCACCACAACCGCACCGGCGGTCTTCCCGGCGTATAGCGCGGGGTCCCGCAAATACGCCGCCAGACCGGACAGCACCCCCAACAGCAGGAGGACCGACACCAGCGCAGCCGCGTTGTGTGACCGCTTGCCGGGTATCTCCCAGAGAAAGCAGAAGAAGACCGCCAGGACGAACAGCCCCGCAACGCCGTCCGACTGCTCCAACCAGAATACGGACAGCAGAAAATAGGCCGCCAGAGCAAGCGCAGCAGCCGCGCCGCGCTTCTGCTTCGGGTATCCGGCAAGCAGCGCAAAGCCGAACGGCAGGAACAGGAACGCCACAAAGGTCAGCGGCTGCGGAAACTGCAGCGCCGCGCCCTGCCGGTTTGCAATGGCAAAGCCCGCCGAAGCATATGCCGCCGCGCCGGTCACCGCGCAGCCGATTGCAAGAAAGCGCATCCGCGCGGGGCTGGCTTTGGTCCCCTCGTGCAGCTCCCGGCACATCTCCCCTTTCGGGACCGCCACAAGCAGCCCGGCAAAACCTGCCCAGATGTTGCCGGCAGAGGCCAGCACAATCCCGTCCTTCAGCTGCTGCTGCAGCAGAATCAGGTGGTGTACGTCAAACCGGATGCCGAACAGAATCAGCAGCAGCTGGCTGTTGCGGGTCAGGTAGAACGCAACCAGAAACAGCAGCAGCGGCGTGACCCGGCAGCCGGACGCCCGAAAGATGCACACCAGCTCTGCCGCAAACACGGCGAGCGACACCACGATGCAGATGACGTATGCGGGATACTCCAGGTCCAGATATTTCAGGAAAAACATCAAAAGCGTCAGCGCCGTGACCGCAATCAGCCAGCAGCCAAGCCACAGTTTGCGCTTTTTGTCGATTTTTGCAAGGTCGCGTAGGTCAAAAAAAGCAGCCATGCGTGTTACCGCCTTTCCGAATAAAATTGGATGGAAGGCCTTGGGCTTTGCCCAAACCGACTCAGAACCCCAAGAACTTGCCTCAAAAGGTATGTTTAACGTTGTTCGGTATTTTACAGCACAATCCATAGCCCCAGCAGGGCTGCGGCGAGGGTGGGGAGTGCGACGGCGGCTCCGTAGAGCAGGAATTTCCGGAAAGAAAAATCCACGCCGAAGCGCCGCAGGATGGAGGACCACATGATGCCCGCCAGAGCACCGACCGGCGTCAGGTAGGCGCCGATGTTCGAGCCGACCACCGCTGCAAAAATCCCCTGCCGGTAGACCTCCGGGGCGGACACGCTGCCCATCACCGACGAGAACAGCACGCTCATCGGGATGTTGTTGATCAGATTCGCGCAGAGGAAAGAGGACACGCCAACGCTCCAGACCGGGGATCCGGTCATCAGCACCGATGCCAGCACGCCGGTCAGCCCGGTATAGCGCATGCCCAGCACCAGCACGAACATCGACAGTACGAACGGAATCAGTTCAAACGGCAGCCGCCGCGCAGCGGAAAGCAGGATAATCGGCTTTGCATGGCGGTGCAGGAAGAGCAGCAGCGTCATCACGCCCAGCGACAGCGCAAACCCGACCGCAGCCCAGACCATTTCCAGATGCAGATAGGAGCTGACCGCCAGAAGCAGCGTTGCACCCGCCAGATGGAACACGCCAAGCTCCAGCCCGTGCGGGTCGGCAATCCGTTCCGTTTCCGGTACCCCGCCGCCGAGCGGTGCCTGCAACCTGCGCCGGAACAGCAGATACAGCACGCAGAGCGAGGTCAGCCCCGCCAGGCAGGTCGGCAGCGCCATGACCTTCAGATACGGCACAAATGCGATACCCGCCGAGGAGGCAAGATAGATGTTGGTCGGATTGCCGATGACAAACAGCAGGCTCCAGGTGTTCGCAGCCACAAATTCCGCAATCAGATACGGCAGCGGGTCAATCTCCGCCCGGCGCGCAAAGAAGCAGATAAACGGCGTGAAGGTCAGAATCACGATGTCGTTGGAGGTAAAGACCGTCAGCACCGAAACCGTCAGGTACAGGGCAAAGAACAGCACGGTCTGGCTCCCCCGCGCATGCCGCAGCGCAGCCGAGGCGAGGCAGCGGAAAAAGCCGACCTCATCGAGGTAAACCGACAGAAAGGTCATGCTGAAGAACAGGAGCAGAATTTTAACGGGATTGACCGAGGAGTCGGCAGTCAGCTCCTGCCCGACATAGGAAAGCGGCACCGCGCCCACGAACAACAGCAGAAGCGCCCCGGCGAGCGACACCACCCAATAGGTACCAAACCGGAGCTTTCCCAGGGAAAACTCCGGTTTGAAGAGCACCGACAGAAAGACGCCGATGCCGGTCAGTCCGCAGATGACAGAGGTGAGGACCATTGCGCGTCAGTCGTCGCAGTTCTCCCAGTTGTGGTAGACGTCCATCACGTCATCGTCCTCTTCCAGCTTCTCAATCAGCAGATTCATGAATTTGATGTCATCCTCGTTGTCCAGCGTCACGCCGGTGGAAGCGTGCTTGGTCTTCTCGGCAGACAGAATCTCGTAGCCCGCCTTGGCAAGGTCATCCTGAATGGCATAAACGTCATCCGGCTCAGTGGTGATGACAAACACCTCACCGTCCGACTTGAAGTCGGTCGCGCCAGCCTCCAGCGCGGTCTCCATCAGCTTGTCCTCGTCCACGTCGCCGTCCTCGTTGTCCACCACGATTTCGCCGACATCGGTAAACAGGTAGCCGACGCAGCCGGTCTGCCCCATGTTGCCGTGGTACTTGGAGAAATACGCGCGGACGTTGCCCGCCGTGCGGTTGCGGTTGTCAGTGGTTGCGGTCACCAGCACGGCAATGCCTGCCGGACCGTAGCCCTCGTAGGAGACCTCTTCGTAGGTCTCGCCCGTTGAACCCAGCGCCTTTTTGATGCAGCGCTCGATGTTATCGTTCGGGACGTTGTTTGCCTTTGCCTTCTGAATCAGGTCGCGCAGCTTGGAGTTCGAAGCGGGATCCCCGCCACCCTCCTTGACCGCAATCGTGATTTCCTTGCCGATTTTGGTAAAGACCTTTCCCCTTGCGGCGTCGGTCTTTTCCTTCTTGTGCTTGATATTCGCCCATTTGCTGTGTCCGGACATTTTCTCTTACCTCTCAATCTATGGTTCAGACCTTTTCGGTCTTTTTCAGACAAATCAAATCAAACGCGCTGCCCAGCACGTTTTTGACCGCTGCGGTCAGCCGCACCCGGCTCTCGCGCACAGCGGGGTCCTCTGCCGACAAAATCCGGCAGTTGTGATAGAAGCGGTTGAAGCCTGCTGCCACATCCAGGATGAATCGCGTGATGTAGCTCGGCTCGTAGTCGGCAATTGCAGCCGTCACGCGCTCCCCGTAGCGGCAGAGTGTCTTAATCAGCGCTGCCTCCTCATCGGTCGTAACGGTCACCGCGCCCGGCGTCACCTCGCCCGCACGCTCCAGCACCGAGCAGGCGCGCGCGTAGGTGTACTGCACATAGGGTCCGGTGTTGCCGTCAAAGTTCAGCGCCTCGTCCATGACGAAGTTAATATCCTTCATCCGGGTGTTGGACAGGTAGTAGAACACCACCGCGCCGACGCCGACGGCTTCTGCGATTGCGTCATCGTCCTGCCGGTCGGGCATGATGCCCTTGACCTTATCAACGGCAAGCGCAAACAGGTCGCGCAGAAGCACCACATTGCCGGTCCGCGTTGCCAGCTTTTCGCCGTTGAGCGACACCGTTCCGTAAGGAACGTGCACCAACTCGTTGTACCAGGGATACCCCATCAGCTCCACGACCTTGAACCATTGCGCAAAATGCAGGCATTGCTGCGCGCTGGTGACGTAGATCATCTTGTCGAAATGCAGCGTCTCCTTGCGGTAGACCGCCGCCGCGATGTCGCGCGTGGGATACAGGGTCGAGCCGTCGCGCTTGAGAATCAGGCAGGGCGGCATATTGTAGTCGGACAAATCGACAATTGATGCGCCGTCGTCCAGCTTCAAAAGTCCCTTTTCGCGCAGAATCTCAATCTGCGCGGGCATTTTGTCGGTGTAGAAACTCTCGCCCCGGTAGGAATCAAACGTGATACCAAGCTGCTTGTAGGTCTTCTCATACTCCGCAAGGCTGATCTGCACGAACCAGCGCCAGAGTTCGAGGTTTTCCCTGTCCCCCATCTCCAGCTTGTGAAATTCGGCTCTCGCTTCGTCTGCCAGCGCCGCATTGCCGGAAACGCCGTTGTCCGGGTCGCCCTTGATTTCGTTGTTGACGCGGACGTAAAGCTCCACCAGCTTGTCAATGCCGCCCTGCTCGATCATCTCGCGGCTGCCCCAATGACGGTATGCCGCAATCAGCTTGCCGAACTGTGTGCCCCAGTCGCCCAGATAGTTGATGCCGTAGCATTCGTAACCGGCAAACTCGTGGAGCTTGCGCAGCGAATGCCCGATGACCGTTGTGCCCAGATGCCCGATGTGAAAGGGCTTGGCAACGTTCGGCGACGAATAGTCGAGCACGACCTTTTTGCCGCAGCCGAAGGTCTGCGCGCCGTATCGCTCCCCTTTTTCAAGGATTTCCGGCACGACCGACTGCCCGAGATAGTCGTTCGAAATGCGGATGTTCAGGTAGCCGCCCGCAACCTCAACCGAGCCGATGCAATCGTCGGTCAGGTCCTCTTTCAGCGCAGACGCAATCTGCACCGGCGAGCGCCGCAGTTCACGGCTGAGCCTGAAGCAGGGAAACGCAAGATCGCCCATCGCGGGGTCGGGCGGGTATTCCAGCATGCCGGCAATCTCCTCCGCGGTCAGCACCGTGGCGGGATTGACCTTCTGCACCCCCAGCAGAACCTTTTCCGCGATTCTTTTTTTGATGGTTTGCATATCAATACCTCTGTCAAATCGTTAACGATACTATTATACTACTTTTTCCCGCCGTTTGCAAGGGGGATTTCCGTTTTTCTGCAAGTGCCTCCCCGAAACGGTGCCATCAGCCTTTCCGGACGGTCAGTTCAGCCGTTTTGGCACCGACGAAGGTCAGGAGCGCGGCACGGTCGAGCAGCAACTGTGCGCCGCGCGTGCCGGAGCTGACCGTGATGCGGTCAAACTGCAGCGCGCTTTCGTCGAACCAGGTCGGAAACTTTTTCTTCATTCCGATCGGGGAGCAGCCGCCGCGAATGTAGCCGGTCAGCCCCAGCAGGTCCTTGACGTGGACCATTTCGATCTTCTTGTTTCCGGTCAGCGCCGCAGCCGGGCGCAGATCAATCTCTTCCGCAACCGGAATGCAAAAGACGACGGGACCGGTCTTGTCCCCCTTCGCCACCAGCGTTTTGAACATCCGCTCTGGCGGAAAGCCCAGCTCCTCGGCAATGTGAATGCCGCTGAGGTCGTTCTCGTCCACCCTGTATTCCAGAATCTCATACGGAATCTTTGCGGCATCCAGCATCCGCATTGCATTGGTTTTCATGTCCGGTCCCCCAAATCCTTTGCTTCAATCATCTCGCGCGCGGCGATCCGCTGCGTGTCGGTCACCGCAATGCCGCCCAGAATCCGCGCGATTTCCTCCACGCGCTCGTCCCCCGACAGCAGCCGGACCGCCGTTTCGGCGCGCCCGTCCTTTTCGTACTTGGTAATCAGATAGTGCCGGTCGGCAAGCGAGGCAATCTGCGCAGAGTGCGTCACGCAGAGCACCTGCGAATCCTTTGCCGTCCCGTGCAGCATCAGGCCGATTTTGCGCGAGGTCTTGCCCGACACACCGGTGTCGATTTCATCGAAAATCACCGTTGTCGCGCCGTTTTTGTCATCCAGAACCGACCGCAGTGCCAGCATCATGCGCGACAGTTCGCCGCCCGAGGCGATTTTTGCCAGGGGCTGGACCGGCTCGCCGGGGTTGGTTGCAATCAGAAATTCCACATCGTCCGCACCGGCAGTTCCCGGCTCGACCGGGCTGACCCGAATCTCCAGCCGGACCTTCGGCATGTCCAGAAACCGGAGGGCATCGGTCACTTTGCGGACCACCGCCTCGGCAGCGCTGACACGCAGCGTATGCAGCGCCTCTGCCGCGCGGTCAACCT
>USMO01000097.1 GCA_900555785.1 uncultured Eubacteriales bacterium
AATCCCCCTCGCGCAGGCGGTAATTTTTGTCGCGCTGCTGCCCGCCAACGGTCACGCAGCCGTCCGCGATGAGCCTTGCTGCGGCAGACCGTGTGACATCAGCGAGAGCAGAGACAGCCGTGTCCAGCCGTTCCCCGCTCTCCCCGCTGCCAACCGTCCGGGTCAGCACGCCGTCAGGATTCCCCGTCATGATGCTCCGGGTCCCCGCCGGCTTTTTTTGTTTTTCCGTTCCGGTATTCCAGCACCATTGCGCGCACGAACCAGATTGCCAGCATGACCGCGCCGACCGACACGAACGAATCTGCCACGTTGAACACTGCAAAGTGAATCAGCGTAAAATCGACAAAATCCACCACGTAGCCCAGCGCAATCCGGTCGATCATGTTGCCGATGCCGCCGCCGACGATCATCGCCAGCGCGACTTTGACCCACTTGCCTTCCCGGCAGAAGCGGAACAGATAAATCGACACCCCAACAATCGCAACGCTGGAAAAGATCATGAACACCCAGCGGTGATTGCTGAGCATCCCAAACGCCGCGCCGCGATTCTCGACATAGGTCAGGTGCAGAACATTCTGCCAGAGCGGATAGGACCCGATCGGCTTGAGGTACTGCACAGCCAACAGCTTGGTCAGCTGGTCCAGCCCGACCGAGCCGAGGATGATGCCGATCAGAACAAGAATCATGGTCATGTTTTTCTCCTTTCGTAAAGCCTCGGGGCTTTGCCCCGAACCCCACGCAGGAAACTTCTTGAAAGAAGTTTCCTGCGAACCTTCAAGAACTTTCACCAAGGGGAATTCGGAGAGGATTGCCGGAGCGTTACAGCCCCAGAATGTTGCGGCAACGCTCGCAGAGGAATCCGCCGTCCTCGGTATGGAGACCATTCTCCGAGAAAGACCAGCAGCGGTCGCACTTGCAGCCGTCAGCAGGAGAGACCAGAACGCCGACACCGCTTGTCCCTTCGGTGTGCGCAGCCGCAGGAGCCGCTTCGTTCTTCACTTCCACGCCGGAGACAATAAAGACCGTCTTCAGCTCGTCGCCGAACTCGGAGAGCAGATTCAGCATCGCCGCATCGGAGGTGTAAAGCGTAATCTTCGCATCCAGCGACTTGCCAACCATCTTTTCGTTGCGCGCCAGCTCCAGAGCCTTCATCACATCGTCGCGCATCTCAAACAGATGGTCCCACTTTTCGCGCACAGCCGGATAAACCAGCGCGTCATCGTAGACCGGCATCGGATTGAGGAAGACGCTTTCAGTGCGGTCATCGGATTTGTGCGGAATCGCCTGCCACATCTCCTCAGCCGTGAACGCCAGAATCGGCGCCAGCAGCCGAATCAAACCGGACAGCACAAAATACATCGCCGTCTGCGCAGAGCGACGGAGTTTGCCGTCCTTCCGCTCGGTGTAAACGCGGTCCTTCGTGATGTCAATATAGAGCTTGGACAGATCGGTCGTGCAGAAATTGTTGACGGCGTGGTAAATCGCATGGAACTCGTAATCGTTGTAGGATTCCAGCACCTCTTTGGTCAGCTCGTTCATCCGAGAGATCATCCAGCAGTCAATCTCCTGCAGTTCGTCAAAGGCAACCGCATCGGTGTCCGGGTTGAAATCGGACAGGTCGGCAATCAGAATCCGAACGGTGTTGCGGATCTTGCGGTAAGCATCCGACAGCTGCTTGAAGATCGGGTCGGATACCCGCACGTCCACGCGATAGTCGGAGGACGCCACCCACAGACGCACCAGATCAGCACCGTATTTCGGAATCACATCGGACGGAGAAACGCTGTTGCCCAGCGACTTGTGCATCGCCTTGCCTTCACCGTCCACAACCCAGCCGTGCGTCAGCACCGTCTTGTAGGGTGCAATCGGCTCCTTGCCGGCTCCGACAGCCGTCAGAAGCGAGGACTGGAACCAACCGCGGTACTGGTCGGCACCTTCGAGATACAGGTCGGCAGGCCACTTGAGGTCGGGGTTGTCATGCAGAACCGCAAAGTGCGACGAGCCGGAGTCAAACCAACCGTCCAGTGTGTCGGTCTCCTTTGTAAAGGTCTTACCGCCGCAGTGCGGGCAGGCAAAACCGGCGGGAAGCAGCTCGGCAGCCTCCTTTTCGTACCAGACATTCGAGCCGTCCTTTGCAAACGCCTCCGAAACCGCCGCAATCGTCTCATCGGTCACAACCGGCTTGCCGCAATCGGCGCAGTAGAAGACCGGAATCGGCAGACCCCAGTGGCGCTGACGCGAAATGCACCAGTCGGCGCGGTCGCGCACCATCTGCTGAATCCGCTCGCCGCCCCACTCGGGGAGCCACTGCACGTTCTCGCAAGCCTGAATCGCCGCATCCTTGAACGCGTCCACCGAGCAGAACCACTGCGGCGTGGAGCGGAAGATGATCGGGTTCTTGCATCTCCAGCAGTGCGGGTATTCGTGGCTGAACTTCTCATACGCGAACAGCGCGCCGCTCTCCTGCATGTCGGCAAAAATCGCGTCGTTCGACTTTTCGTAGTACATACCCGCAAACTTGCCCGCATCGGCTGTCTGGTAGCCGCGGTCATCAACCGGAACCAGATCCGGCAGGTTGTAGCGGCGACAGGTCACATGGTCGTCGGCACCGAAGCCGCCCGCCGTGTGGACGCAGCCGGTACCGCTGTCCATCGTCACATAGTCGGCAGTTACCACCAGCGACTCGCGGTCGAGGAACGGATGCTGCGCGGTCATGTATTCGAGGTCCTGCCCTTTGAAGGTCGCCAGCTTTTCATAGGAGCCGACCTTGCCCGCCTGCATCGTCTTCTCGCAAAGCGCATCGGCAACCAGATAGCATTCGCCGTTTTCGGCTTTGACCAGCACATAATCGTCCACCGGGCTCAGCGCAATCGCCTGGTTGCCGGGCAGCGTCCAGGTCGTGGTTGTCCAGATGATAAAGTAGGTCCGGGAGAGGTCGCACAGCCCCGCCAGCTTCTGCTTGTCGTCCTTGACCCGGAATTTGACATAAACCGAGGTGCATTCGTCGGTCCGGTATTCAATCTCCGCTTCTGCCAGCGCGGTCTCGTCATGCGGGCACCAGTAGACCGGCTTCATGCCCTTGTAGATATACCCGCGCTTGTACATCTCGCCGAAGACCTTGACTTCCCTGCCCTCAAACGAGCGGTTCATGGTCAGATACGGATGCTCCCAATCGGCGCTGACGCCCAGGCGCTTGAACTGCTCGCGCTGGCGGTCAACGAAATCCTGCGCAAACTTGTGGCAGGCTTCGCGGAACTCCGGAATCGACATTTTCTTGCGGTCCAGCTTGTTCTGCTTGATAATTGCCGACTCAATGGGCATACCGTGGTTGTCCCAGCCCGGGATATACGGCACGCGGTGACCGGTCATCAGCTTGGATTTGTTGATGAAATCCTTCAGAATCTTGTTCATCGCCGTGCCCATGTGGATGTTGCCGTTCGAGAACGGAGGTCCGTCATGCAGCATGAAAAGCGGCTTGCCCTTGCCGTTTTCCTGCATGAGGTTGTAGAGGTCAATCGACTCCCAGTATTTCAGCATTTCCGGCTCCCGCTGCGGCAGACCCGCGCGCATGGGGAAATCGGTTACGGGGAGGTTGAGCGTGCTTGTGTAATCCTTTGCCATTTTCCTTCACTCCTGACAGAATAAAATACAAACAAAAACCGTCTCACGGCATCATGCCATGAGACGGAAACTTCCGCGGTACCACTCATGTTCGTCCCGGGGGGACGCACTCACGGGTCGTGTTCAACCCAGCGCCTTAACGCGGCAAAACGGACAGCCTTACTGCCGCCGCGCGGGCGGGTTCACGCTGCCGGCTCGGAAGGGATACCTGAAAAGCTCCTGCCATGCGCTCGCACCGACCGCGCACTCTCTGCCGCATTCTGCTCTCCGGTTTCTTCGTCAAAACCGTTCCTATGGTATTGTATCACATTTTTTCGGGTTTGTCAAGACAAAAACCGAGATTTTTCCGCTCTCAGTTGATTTTCGCCACCTCCGGCAGGTCGTATGCCTTGCCGTTCAGTTTCGTGCCGCTGAAATCGCAGTTGCGGAAGACCACCGCACCATCCATGCTGGTTCCGACCGCGCCGACCAGAATCTCTTCCACGCCGCTGCCCGCAGCAAGCCCCATCCGGATTGTGCAGTTCTCGATTGTTGCACCGTAGCGCACCCCGGCTGCCAACAGCCCCATCGCCTCGCCGCTGCGCACCCGGACGCTGCCGGACGCGATGCAAAGGTTCTTAATTACGGCGCCGCGTCCGATTTCGGAAAAGAAACCGTTCATCCGGCGGTTTTCGGGTGCAAAGTTGTAGATGACATGCCCGTTGCCGTCAAAAACCCCGGCAAACAGCGTAGCGTCATCCCACACGGTGCCACCGCCGCCGATGCCAATCCATGGCTGCCCCTGCAGATCGATGTCGCACTCCAGACGGAAGTGTACTCCGGCGTAGCGCGTGAGTTCCTGCCCGATCGTGCCGGGCGTTCCGGCATACCGCACATTTGCGGCAAAGCGCGCCAGATCCTCCGCATCCGTCAGGAGAAACGGCTCCTCCTCGGTCCCCAGCCCGTGCGAAAAGGTGAACACCTGCTCATCACTGGCAACCGTCTGGATGATACCGTCCCACTTGGATGCCTTCTCAATGCGCAGCGGGTGATACACCGGCAGCTGCGTGTGGTCGGAGCCGGCATCCGATGCGCCGGTCCCGGTCCCCGTTTCCGTCAGGGCGTCGCGATCGATTTTATTGGGTTCCCTCTTCCCGCAGGCGCTCCCGCACAGAACCGCGCAGGCAAGCAGGAGCGCTGTCAGCAGCCTTTTCATCCGTCCGTTCTCCTTCCGTCAGAATAGGGTCTTCGGATAGAAGCCGTTCGCGGTCAGCTGCGCCAGCTCCGCTTCCACGTCTGCCATGTCCTCGCGGTAGGTCAGACCGAACCAGCGATCCGGCGATTCCTCTGCCGCCACGCGCAGCCCGCCAGCCGCCAGGAAGTCGTTGACCATCACCGGCAGCAGACATTCCGCTTTCAGTTCGTTTTCGGGAAGCGCGCGCAGGAAACCCTCAAAATAGGACCGGATTCTGCCGACTGCCGACGGATGGAAGCCCCAGATATTCATCGACACCCGTGCATCCGGCGACAGCGCGCCGTTATCGGAGGTGATGCTGCGGTCGGGCGCGTAGTGAATGTTCTTGGTCTCGTCAACCGACACCAGGTATCCGTCACGCAGGCTGCAGACCCCGCGCGTCACGCCGCCGTTTTCGCTCATGGTGTTGCCCAGAATATACGGCACCATCACCGCCTCGCGGTCGTCCCGCAGCGTGCCCAGCATCCGGTGCAGAATCGCATAAGCGTCCCGCCCGTAGTAGTCGTCCGCATTGATCGTTGCAAACGGCGCATCCAGATACGGCGCGGCGCAAAGCAGCGCGTGTACGGTCCCCAGCGGCTTGGTGCGATCTGCCGGTATCCGGTAAAACGCGGGCACCGATGTGAAATCCTGCACCGCATAATCCACCCGGATCCGGCTCTCCAGCCGCTTGCCGAATTTTTCGCGCACGATGTCGATCATCTCCTCTTTCAGAATCATAACCACGCGGTCAAAGCCTGCCTGCATGGCGTCATAGACCGAATATTCCATCAGGCATTCTTCCTGCGGTCCGACGCAGCAAATCTGTTTGTTTCCTCCGAAGCGGCTACCGATTCCAGCCGCCAAAACGACCAATGTTGTATGCATGTTGATTGATTCCTTTCAGAGATTTGGGTTGTCGGAACGGTTCCGGAGCATGGAAAGCAGGGTTTCTTCGTCGATTACGGGAACGCCCAGCTGCTGCGCCTTGGTCAGCTTGCTGCCTGCGCTCTCGCCCGCCACCACAAAGGAGGTGCGCGAGGAGACCGACCCGGCAGTCTTTCCGCCCGCCGCCTTGATGCGGTCGGACGCTTCGTCGCGGGTCAGGGTCGGCAGGGTTCCGGTCAGCACAAAGATCAGCCCCGCTAAAAAGTCATCCTTCGGCATACCGACCGGAGAGGTCAGCACGCCCGCCTCGGTCAGCCGCCTGCAAAGTTCGCGGTTTTGCGGATGGGAAAAGAAGTTGACCACGCAGTCTGCGGTCACCGCGCCGAAATCCGGCAGCGCCTCCAGCTCCTCCCGGGATGCTGCCATGCAGGCATCCAGCGAACCGAAATGCTGCGCCAGCGTCTCTGCCGCAACCTCGCCGATGTTCCGAATTCCCAACGCGAAAATCAGACGCTCCAGCCCGGCGTTCTTGGAAACTTCAATTGCCGCCAGCAGATTGGACGCCGACTTTTCGCCCATGCGCTCCATTCCGACCAGTTCCTCCCGGTTCAGCCGGTACAGGTCTGCCGCATCCTCAATCAGCCCGTTGCGCAGCAGGGATTCCACCAGCTGCGGTCCCAGACCGTCAATGTTCATCGCATTCTTGGAGGCGAAATGTTCAATCCCCCGAGAAAGCTGCGCGGGGCATTTGCTGTTGGTGCACCGCGTTGCCGCGCCCTCGTCTTCATCGTG
>USMO01000098.1 GCA_900555785.1 uncultured Eubacteriales bacterium
AGCCGCGCGCCGTCAGGTCTGCCAGCGGTGTGCCGGCAAAGACCACGGTCGGGTAAATCCGCGCAGCCATAGCGCCGAAGGACACAATATCCCGTGCGGTCTGCCGGTCGCTTTCAGCCGTTGCCCCGGGCAGACCGACCATCATCTGCCCCACGAGTTCCAATCCGGCGTCCAGCACTGCGCGGCAGGCGGTTTCGCTGTCAAGTGCCGTGTGTCCGCGCCCGGACTGCTCCAACACCGCGTCCGAAGTGCTCTGAATCCCCAGCTCCACGGTCCGCACCGGGTAGCGCAAGAGGATGTCCAGCACCTCGCGGTCAATCAGGTCCGGTCTTGTCGATAGCCGGATGGAGGAAACCTGCCCGTTCTCTGCGTATCGCGCGCCGAGTTCCAGCAGCCGGCGCATCAGGTCCCGGTCAATGCCGGTAAACGACCCGCCGAAAAAGGCAATCTGACAGTCGCAATCCGGCGGCAGCGTTGCAAGCGCGGCATCGATCTGCGCCGGGACAGCCGATTCGTCAAACCGCCGGCAGCCCGAAATTGACCGCTGGTTGCAGAACACGCATTGGTGCGGACACCCCAGATGCGGGATGAAAACCGGAATGCGCCGGTGCCGCTTTTCCGCTGCCGTCACGGCTCCACACCGAACAGCTTCAGCGCATCCGCAGCAGCCCGCTGCTCTGCCGAACGCTTGGAGGAGCCGCTGCCGGTTCCGATGCGGTTGGAATCCAGGTACAGCTCCACGTCAAAATGCTTGTCGTGATCCGGACCGGTCTCGCTGACCACGCGGTATTCCAGCCGCTGCGGTCCGTCCATCTGCAAAAAGCGCAGCAGCGCCGTTTTGGGGTCGGTCCCCCCGCCCGGTGGCAGCGTGTCAACTGTCCATTTAATGAAGGGCAGCAGGAACCGCCGCACCGTGTCAAAGCCTGCCTCACCGGAATCCAGATAGATTGCTGCCAGCAGCGCCTCGAACGCATCGGCAAGGATTGCCGGACTGTTGGAACTGCCGCCGTTGATGACCCCGCGCCCGAGCCGCAGATACGCCCGCAGACCGATCTTTGCGGCATAGGTCGCCAGCGCACGCTCGCAGACCGCAGCAGCCCGCATGCGGGTCAGGTTTCCTTCGGTGTCGTTCGGAAACCGGTTGTACAGGTATTCGCCGCTGATAACCGACAGCACCGCGTCGCCCAGAAACTCCAGCCTCTCGTTGCAGAGCAGATGATGGTTCTTCGCCCCGGTCTCGTTTGCATAGGAGGAATGTGTTAGCGCGCGTTCCAGCAGCGTCAGATCATGAAACCGATACCCGATCTTCTCCTGCAACTCTTCCAACGTTTCCGCCATTCCTATTCCTCCCTTCCCAAAATCCGTACTCTCAAAACCGCATCCAATTCGTTTAAAGTTCTTGAAAGTCCCCAGGGAACTTCTTCCAAGAAGTTCCTTGGGCAGGGCTTGGGGCAGCGCCCCAAGGTCTTCATCCCTGCTGTTCCTGCTCCTTCTGCTGCTCGCGCTCTGCCTTTTTGCGCTCGGCAAACGCGCGGGCGCTGTCGGCAAGATCGTAAATCGCCTCGGAGCGGCGGTAATCCATCGCCTGACGGATCGCGTTCATAATCGCGCGATCGTCGGACGAACCGTGCGCCTTGATAACCGGCTTGGAAATGCCGAGAATCGGCGCACCGCCGCGCTCGGATGGGTCGTATTCCTTCTTCATCTCGTAAAGCGGCTTTTTGAGTGCCAGAGCCGCCAGCTTTGCAGGCGTAGAACTCAGAAAAACCCCCTTGACGCGCTTGAGCAGAAACTTTCCGACGCCTTCCACACTCTTGAGATAAATGTTGCCCGTGAAACCGTCCGCAACCAAAACATCGCAAACGTCAAACGGCGCCGTGCCGCCCTCCACGTTTCCCACAAAGTTAATCTCCCGGTTCGCGGACAGCAGCTTGTATGCCTCCTGCTGCAACTCGGTCCCCTTGCAAGCCTCGGTGCCGTTGTTGAGAAGCCCCACACGTGGATTCGGAATGTTGTACATCTTGCGCATGTAGGCAGCCCCCATCGTGCCGAACTGCTCCAGATTTTCGGGCGTTACCGTTACATTCGCGCCCGTGTCAAGCAGCAGCACCGGGTTCTGGAACGGCAGAACCGTCCCGATTCCCGCGCGCAGAACACCTTTGACTTTGCGCACAATCAGCGTTGCCCCCGTGAACAGCGCGCCCGTGTTGCCGGAGGAGACGAACACATCGCCCTTCCCTTCGGCAAGCAGCCGCAGACCGACTGCCATCGAGCTGTCGCTCTTTGCCCGGACGACCGACAGCGGGTCATCCTCCATCGTCATATAGGATTCGGTGTGTACAATATCCATGCGCCGAATATCGAGCCCGTTCTCCCGCGCGACCTGCTCAATCTGCCGCCGGTCGCCAACCATGATATAGCTTGCCTGCCATTCAGCTGCCGCCATGCAAACGCCGCGGACAGCAGCCTCCGGGCAGTTGTCGCCACCCATAACATCAACAATGATTCTCATCGGATCTCATCCCTTATCTTCCCTGCATCGCAGCAAGCGCATCCAGCGCACGCTCCGACAGTTTTTCGTTTCGCGCCGCCTTGCCGCCCTTCACACGGACGTCCAGCGGTTTGACGATCCCGAAGTTGGCGTTCATCGGAACAAAATTCCCGATGCCGCCCCGGCTGACGTATGCCGCCATTGCGCCAAGCATCGTCTCTTCCGGAAAGATCATCTTCTCTTGCCCCAGCAGTCGTCTTGCCGCATTGACCCCGGCAACCAGCCCGCTCCCTGCAGACTCCACATAGCCTTCCACACCGGTCATCTGCCCCGCGAAAAAGACCTCCGGACGCGCCGCCATTGCATAGGTCGGCGTCAGCAGCCCCGGAGAATTGAGGTAGGTGTTGCGGTGCATCACGCCGTAGCGCAGAAATTCCGCATTCTCCAGCCCCGGAATCATCCGGAAGACCCTCCGCTGCTCCGGAAAGGTCAGGTGCGTCTGGAACCCAACCAGATTGAACATCGTGCCAGCCGTGTTCTCCTTGCGCAGCTGCACCACCGCATAGGCTTCTTTTCCGGTGCGGGGATCGGGCAGCCCGACCGGCTTCATCGGTCCGTAGCGCAGCGTATCGTACCCCCGGCGCGCCATCACCTCAACCGGCATGCAGCCCTCGAAGACCTTCAGCTCCTTCTGCGATTCGCGGTCAAACTCCTTGAGCACTGCCTCGTCTGCCGAGACCAGCGCCGCATAGAAGGCGTCGTACTGCTCGCGCGTCATGGGGCAGTTGAGGTAATCCGCGTCTCCCTTCCCGTAGCGGGAGGCAAAGAACGCAATGTCCATATCAACCGACGAAAAATCCACAATCGGCGCCGCAGCGTCAAAGAAATGCAGACTTCCGCAGCCAAGTTCGGTTGCGATGTAGTCCGCCATCCCGTCCGAGGTCAGCGGACCTGTTGCAATCACCGTCACGCCGTCCGGCGCAACGCTGCAGGCTTCGCGCTCCTCCACCGTAATCTGCGGGCAGGAGCGGATTTTTTCGGTGATATAGGCAGAGAATTTCTCGCGGTCCACCGCCAGAGCGGACCCCGCCGGAACCCGCGTTGCATCGGCAGCTTCCATCACAAGCGAGCCGCACCGCCGCATCTCCTCTTTGAGCAGCCCGACCGCATTGGACAGGCTGTCGGAGCGGAGCGAATTGGAGCAGACCAGCTCCGCAAATTCCGGCGTATGATGGGCAGGGGTCATTTTGTGCGGCTTCATTTCCACCAGCCGCACCTTTTCTGCCCCCGTGCGCACCGCCTGCCAGGCTGCTTCGCAGCCCGCAAGCCCCGCGCCCAGTACCGTCAGTTCGTTCGTCATGACTCTTCCTTCTCTTCCGGAATCTCACCCTCCGGGATCTCGCGGCTGTAACCGCACGCTTTGTCGTGGCAGACCAGCAGGTTCTTGCCCTTCTTGCGGAACAGCAGCTTGCCGCATTGCGGGCACTTTTCGTTCACGGGCATATCCCAGGACGAGAAATTACACTCCGGATAGCGCTCGCAGCTATAGAACACCGTGTGGTTCTTGCCGAATTTGGTCACAATTTTTGCGCCGCATTCCGGGCAGGCAACGCCGGTGTCGCGCACGCGCGGCTTGGTGAACTTGCACTCCGGATACCGGCTGCAGGCGTAGAAACTGCCGTATCTGCCCGAGCGCAGAATCATCGGCGCGCCGCACAGATCGCACTTGAGATCGGTCAGCACCGGCTCCTTTTTCGTCTCGTCCGCCGTCTTTTCCTCACCGTTTGCGGTCAGCGGCTTGGTGTTGCGGCAGGTCGGGTAGTTCGGGCAGGCGGCAAACTTGCCGAAGCGCCCGTTGCGGATGACCATCCGGCTCCCGCACTTCTCGCAGATGATGTCGGTCTCCTCCGGCGGTACCTCGATGCTGTTCTGCCCGATGGTCTCCTCCGCGTGCTCCAGTTCCTTCGAAAAGTCTGCCCAGAAATCGGTCAGGACCGCCTGCATGGTCGCCTTTCCGGCCTCGATTTCATCCAGTTCGTTTTCCATCTCTGCCGTAAAGCCGTAGTCGACAATATCGGCAAAGTATTCCTTCATCAGCTTGTTTGTGACTTCGCCCAGCGGCGTTGGGACAAACGCTTTTCCCTCGCGCTTGACATAGTTGCGGGAGAGAATGGTGGTGATGATGGTGGCGTAGGTACTCGGTCTGCCAAGCCCCTGCTCCTCCAGCATCTTAATCAGCGATGCGTCGTTGTAACGCACCGGCGGCTCGGTGAAATGCTTGGCGGGGACCGCATCGTCCGCGTCCAGCTTTTCGCCCTCGCGCAGGTCCGGCAGACGGATGTTCTTCACCTCTGCCACATCGTCCGCAGCGCGTCCGGAATCCTCTTCGGTCTCCTCATAGACCGCCATATAGCCCGGGAATGCGACCGAATAGCCGCTGGTGCGGAAGAGATAGCCCTCGCAGGCAAAGTCGACCGACACCGTGTCCAGCACCGCCGATTCCATCTGGCTGGCGATGAAGCGCTCCCAGATCAGCTTGTAGAGTTTATACTGATCGTTTGAGAGCAGCTTGCGGATTTTGGTCGGCTCCAGGTCAACCCTTGCCGGGCGAATCGCTTCGTGCGCGTCCTGCGCGCCGGCTTTGGTCTTGTAGACGCGCGGTGTCTCCGGATAGTATTTCTCACCGTATTTTCCGGTGATAAAAGTCTTTGCGGCAGTCTGCGCGTCGGCAGAGATACGCAGCGAGTCGGTACGCATGTAGGTAATCAAACCCTGCGCGCCGCCAAATTCGCTGCCCAGGTTCACGCCTTCGTAAAGCTCCTGCGCCACCTTCATGATCTTCTGCGACTGGAAGCCCAGTTTTTTCGATGCCTCCTGCTGCATGGTCGAGGTCGTAAAAGGCGGCGCCGGTGCCTTGTGGCGCGATGCACGCTTGACCGAGGACACCGCATACGGCTTGCCCTTGACCGCGTTCACCACGCGCATTGCCTCCTCTTCGGATGTGAGCCGGACCTTCCCGTTTGCGTCTCCCCAGAAATGGACCGGGATGGATTTACCTGCGGTATGCAGCACTGCGTCGATTGTCCAGTATTCCACCGGCACGAACGCGCGGATCTCCTCTTCCCGCTCCACAATGATGCGGGTTGCCACCGACTGCACGCGCCCGGCGCTCAGACCGCTTTTGACGTTCTTCCAGAGCAGCGGACTGAGTTTGTAGCCGACGATCCGGTCCAGAATCCGGCGGGTCTGCTGCGAGTTGACCAAGTTCATATCGATCTGCCGCGGGGTCTTGATTGCCGCCTTGACCGCCGTTTTGGTCACCTCGTTGAAGCAGATGCGCTGGGTTTCCTCAACCGGAATCCCGAGCGTTGCCGCCAGGTGCCAGGAGATTGCTTCCCCCTCGCGGTCAGGGTCGGTTGCAAGGTAGATTTTGTTCGCTGCCTTGGCTTCCTTGCGGATTTCCTTGATCAGGTCGCCCTTGCCGCGAATGCTGATATAGTGTGCGTCAAAGCCATGCTCGATGTCCACACCGAGCGAGCTTTTCGGCAGGTCTCTGACATGCCCGATCGACGCGATGACTTTATAGTTACTGCCGAGGTACCCCTTGATGGTCAACGCCTTCGACGGGGACTCCACGATTACCAGATTGCTTGCCATTTTCCTTGTTTCCTTTTTCAGATTTTTCGGTACAGACCGCCGGGCTGTTTTGCAACGCACCCCTGCAGCTCCAGCAGGGTCAGCTCCGACAGCGCCTGCCCGTAGGACACCTCCGCGTCCACCAGTTCATCCAGCGGCACCGCCTTGCCTGCTGCAGCCAATCGCTCCATCAGGCGTTTTCCGACCGGCGACAGCCCTGCGGGCAATTCGGAGGACGGGACCTGTGGCACCGGTTTCGGCTGTGCGGTCAGTCTTGCCGCTT
>USMO01000099.1 GCA_900555785.1 uncultured Eubacteriales bacterium
TAGGAAAGGCAAAATTTTTTACACTTCTATTACTTCTTTATCACACATAAGCAAAATCTTCGGTAATGTCTTCAATATAGATCTTGGAGGCACCGGTTTTCAGCGCTTTTTCTTCCAAGCCTTCCAGCTCGTCTGCCTGACCGACGTTAGCGGAGACCGCGATAATCTCGGGATTGTTGTAGTTTTCCTTCAGCCACGGAATGATGATGGACGTGTCAAGACCGCCGGAATATGCCAGAACGATTTTTTTAATATTGGTGTTTTTCATGGTAAAATCCTCTGATTCGGTTTTCCTGATTATTTTTTCAGGTTATGTGCATAATTATACACTAATAACCGGTATTTGTCAACCATTTATCCGAAAAAAGTGTATATTTATGAGGCTTGACAGCGGAATGTCTGAATCTGATTCATCCCTTTGGCAATTTGACGGAAGCGCGCCCCTGTACCCCCGGCAGGGGATTTGGATACATTCGGTTTGTCAAGGTGTTTGCCGAAAATATTCGGATATTATGTTTACCGCTGTGTTGTCAAAAACGATTTCAGCGAGACCATTACGGACGAGGTGACGCTGGAACTGCTCTATGCTCCGTATTTCTATGATGTAAAAGGGTTCAATTTTATCTGGAACCGAAACCACCCACGAAGCGCATTGGGGCTGCTGCGGCATGGTGGAGGAAGCCGAACCGCACGCTCTCGATGAAAAAGGCGTATGTAAAGTCTGCCAATACGGTTGCAAACACACAGGCGGCACGGCAAACTGCATGGAGTCTGCGCACTGCGAGAAATGCGGTGATCCCTATGACGGATGAGGGTGGGTAGTTGGAAAGTAGCATGATCCGTTAGTGTGTGCCTGCACAGCCTCTACCTCCCGGAGGGGCACCGGCAGGCGGGATCTCCGATATTCAGAGGCAGCGGCAGTCCCTCACTATCCAAGACGGACAAAAAGCCAAGGAATCCCGCAACAATCAGCCTACTATGTCCTCTCAACGCAAGGCACCTCCGCCGTCCATCCACCCCCACCGCAGAAAAGCGAAAAAAGCCTTGACACGCGCCGTTTTTTGTGCTATAATGCAAATAGAAAAAATCAACAGACCCCCGCAGAGACTCAAACAGGCACGAAACGGTTTTGAGCAATTCCCGGCAGGGTGCTCGTTCCCGTTCGCTTTACGCGGCATAGATGTTTGTGTTCCCCGGCATCTGTGCCGCGCTTTTTCGGCTCAAGGCACTTGCCCGGCGCTTGCGGGTTGGTTGTCCGCTACCGCTATCGGACGGATGGCCTTGGCAGGAGCGGGGGGGTGGACAAGTGACGGCAAAACCCTTCCGGCACCGCCATAGAAACAGGGGGATCAGATGGAACACCCGTCTTTTATATTAACCCCACTGCCCGGACCGTCCGCAGGCAGCCGTTTGGAGGATACATGAGCACTGCAATTTACGGCGAGATTGTTACGGAGGACCCCGCGGCGTTGTTGGAAGCGCCGGACCCCGGTTTTTCCTGGGTGTCCTATTGTGCACAAGCCGGGTTCGGGATTTCGTTCGTGCCATCCCGGGACGATCTCTGCTTTTTTGGGACGCCCGGTTGCCGGACCGTCCGCTTCTACCTGCAGGATTCCTTTCTGAACACCAATTGCGAGGAGTTCCTTTGCCCGATTCTCTATACGCCGTCGGGTGGGAGTTCGGAGCCGCAGTTGGTTGCGGATCTGGAAAAGCTGGTGGGGCTTCTGCGCCGGATGTTCCGGAACCGTTCGGTCAGCCGGATTGATTTGTATTTTTCCGACGGGACCGCAACGCTGCCGGATTTTCGGCGGGCAGAGGTCCCGCTGGAAGGGCTGGCGGCATGGCTGCTGGCGCAATACCGCCGGGAGAACTGGCTGCCGACCGTGCAGGTGTCGGTCCCGAGACCGGACGGGGCATAGAAACAGGACGGGACCCTGCCGTGCTGCGCTGCGGGGGTCCCGTCCTGTTTGCTTTGGGTTACGGCTGATTGCGGGGAGCGGTGGCTTTTTGCCGTTCCTCCCAGGCTTGCTCTGCGTTTTGGATACTTTTGTCGATTTCTGCGTCGGTCAGGTTGGCTAATACTTTTTTGGTGTCCGCGAAGTCAAACGCATACTTCTTTTCATAGGATTCCAGCAACCGGATGACCCGCTCCACCAGGTTCCGGCGGTTTGTGATTCCCGCGCACATGTCCTGCCAATCGTCGAACACCTCGCGGTCCATCGGCATCCCGCCCTGAAACAGGTAGGGGTCCATTTCTCCCAGCAGGGGCGGGAGATCGTCATATTGAAGATCGTATGCAAAATAGCAATCGCCCAACAGGTGAAACAGAATCAGGTATTCCCGGTACATCATGACGCAGCCTCCTTTGCCGTTCGGTGCTGCTTATAGCATATCACAAAAGCAGGCGGCTGTCAAGGGGCACGCAGCAGGAAAGCGCGCGTTGTGACCGGAGCTTTGCGGATTTTGGCGAGCAATTGGGGCGGCGGTATGGTATGATAGGGGAGAGCCGGAGAAGGCTTAAACTGCAGACCGAAAGGAGAAGAGGATGAAAACGGTTTATCTGGTCTATCCCGAAAAGCTGGGGGAGATTGCGCCGGAGCTTTACGGGCATTTTACCGAGCACATCGGCGGCATGTTCCGGGGCGGCGTTTGGGTCGGGCGCGATTCCGCAATTCCGAATATCCGGGGGTTCCGGAAGGCGGTTGTGGAGGGGCTGCGCCGCATTGCGCCGCCGGTCATTCGCTGGCCGGGCGGGTGTTTTGCTGAGACCTACCACTGGCGGGACGGCATCGGCAGCGACCGCGCGGTGCGTGCGGGGTGGTGGACCTCCTGGGACGGACGGGCAGAGACGAACGAGGTCGGCACGCATGAATTTCTGGATTTCTGCGGCATGGTTGGTGCAAAGGCATACCTTGCCGTGAATGTGACCTCGGTCACGCCGATGGAGGCGCGCGACTGGGTGGAATACTGCACGGCGCCGCGCGGGAGCACGACGCTGGCGCTGGAACGCGAAAAAAACGGCAGCCCGGAGCCGTTTGACATTGCATATTGGGGCATCGGAAACGAGAACTGGGGCGGCGGGGGCAACATGACCCCGGAGTTTTACGCGCTGGAATACCGCCGGTTTGCAACGGTCATCGGCAACCTGCTGCAGCGGCGAAACGGGGAGCGGCTGGGCGAGCTGATTTGCGGCGGCGCAAACGGCAGGGATTACGCATGGACACGGGCGCTGACGGGCAGCGTGTCCGGTTCCGAGGCTCCGGTTGACGGCATGAGCTTTCACTTTTACTGCGGCACGGCGGGGGATGCGGTCGATTTCAGCACCGAAAATTGGTATGCGCTGCTGGAACGGGCAGAGCGGATGGAAGACTTAATCCGCAGGCATTACGCCATTGTGCAGGGCTACGGCGCGGAGGACCGGATGAAGCTGGTGGTGGACGAATGGGGCTGCTGGCATGCCGAGGGGTCGGGTCCCAGCGGCGGGCAGAACCTGTTTGAGCAGCAATCCACCATGCGCGACGCGGTGGTGACGGCGCTGACGCTGAACATCTTCAACAACCACTGCGACAAGGTGCGGATGGCGAATGTTGCGCAGCTTTGCAACAATCTGCATTCCCTGTTTCTGGCTGACGGACCGGACTGCATCGTGACGCCGACCTACCGTGTGTTCGAACTGTTCCGTCCGCACCAGGGCGCAGAGGCAATTCGGACGGTCGTGGAGGACAACGGGGACCTTGCGTCGCGCGTGTCGGCTTCGGCATCGGTGAAGGACGGCGTGCTGACGCTGACGCTTGCAAACTGCTCCTGTGAGGAGAGCGTGACGGTCGACCCGGTCCTGCTGGGCGCGGAGTGGGACGGAACGGGCAAGGCGTATCTGCTGTGTGGTGACAGCATGCAGGCGCACAACACGTTTGCACGCCCGGATGCGGTCGTTACGCGGGAGGTTCCGCCGGATGGGACGCACCGGCTGACGCTCCCGCCTGCTGCGGTTGCGATGCTGCAGGTGCGGGTCCGGTCCGGAGCGCCTGACGCGGAGACTGACCGTCCAGTGCCCGGAACACGCGGTTGAAGGTGCGCACACTCTGGAATCCGCTTTCCAGCGCGACATCCGTAATGCTGCATGCCCCGCTCCGGAGCATCCGGCTTGCGTATTCGAAGCGGTATTGGTTCAGGAGGGCGCGGAAGGAGAGCTGCAGCGTGTCCCGGAGGATTGCCGAAAGGCTTCTTTCGCTGTAGCCGATTGCCCGCGCGGCACGGCTGACGGAAATATCCTCGCGAAAGTTTTCCTCGAGGTACCCGAGAAGCTGGGGCAGGGCATCGGTGGTGTGGTCGCGCGGACGAAGGGGGACTGCGGAAAGATACTCCGCACAAACGGCGTAGAGCCGCGCCTGAACGCGCAGCAGGTCCGCTGTGTCCGGAATGCCGGCGTAAGTGTCCGGCTCCGATGCATCCGCGCAGAAGCGGCAAACCGCCTCGCTGCAGCGGAAGACCGGCATCTCTCCCTGCATGCCGGAGACCGCCTGCGCAAAGGCACCGGCAAGGTCGGCAGAGAACACGGTGACCGTCAGTTGCCCGTCTGCCCCAACCGAAAAGGCATGCGCTTCAAAGGGCAGGACCATCACAAAATCGCCGGTTTGAAGGGGATAGGTCTTGTCCCGGACGGTAAAGGACGCGCTGCCACGCGTCAGGTGCGCCAGCTCAAAACTCTTGTGAAAGTGCGGCGGGAAGGCGCAGTTTCGGTAGGTGCAGACGTTGTAATTCGCCCCGCCGGTGGTGTTTTGCTTCTGATGTGCGGAAATCATCATACATGCCCTCCGTTGACTGTAGAAAGACCTTTGCCCCGCCCCACGCCGGGCGGGAGTTCCCCTCTATTGTAGCACATTTCCGTCAGGAAAGCAATCGCAACCGGAAAAAAAGCATATCTGTACAACAAAACAGCCCGGAAGACTACTTCCGGGCTGTTTTCTCTATCCGTCCTATTCGAATTTTGTACTCTCAAATGGCGTCCCCATTGCCCCCTTATTAAAAGTTCTTGGGGTTCTTAGGGGGACTTCTTTCAAGAAGCCCCCTAAGCGGGGTCCGGGGCAGCGCCCCGATGCGTGCCGGAGGTTACTGTGCGTCCGGGACGGTGACGAAGCATGCCTTGAGGATTTTCGGCGGATTCAGCGGCTGAGAGCGCTCTCCGCTGGAGCCGTAAGTCACCGATGTGCCCGCAATGCCGTCTACCACGTCCATGCCGGAATAGACCTCTCCGAAAGCGGCATACTGACCGTCCAGACCGGTGTTGGTGGCATGCATGATGAAGAACTGGGACGAAGCCGAGTCGTAACTTGCCGATCTTGCCATCGAGATGACGCCGCGCGTGTGGCTGAGCGGGTTGGCAACGCCGTTTTCGGAGAACTCACCCTTGATGGTGTTCTCGGAACCGCCGGTTCCGTTGCCCTTGGGGTCGCCGCCCTGGATCATGAAGCCCGAAACGATGCGATGGAAGGTCAGACCGTTATAGAAGCCGGACGCCACCAGGTCTTTGAAGTTCTGAACGGTAATCGGTGCGGCATCGGCGCGCAGATGCACCACGATATCGCCGGTTGCCACCTGCCCCTCGCTGTTGACGTACTGAACGGTCAACTGGACGTAATCGGTCGGCGTTTCGGAGACCTCCAAGCCGCTGGTGGAGGGTTCGAGCGTTTCCGGCGAGTTGGTGGTGTTGTCATCCGCTTTGTCGCTGTCCGATTTTCCGCAGTTGATTGCAATGACGCAGATGCCGACAATCAGCGCAACGAACGCCACGAGAACCGCGATGGTGACAATGTTCTTTTTCTTTTCGGACCAGCCCTGCGCCGCCGGCGCCGGCTTTTTCTTCTTGTTTGCCATGGTTTTCTTCCTTTCTGTTTGAAGTACCCTTTTATTATTTTACCAAACCGGCTGGAAAAAGTCAAGGCTTTTGGGGGAAAAGAGAAATAATTTACAATCGGCGCGGGTAAAATAGTGGTGGGTGAAGGATGCGGGGTGCCGCAGGCGACGGATGAGGGCGTCCGGTTTGCAGAATGCATCCGGCTACACACCCCCGCACCCACTAAAAATCACTCCTAATTCCCCCTTATTGCAAGTTCTTGGGGTTCTTAGCCCCTTCTTTCAAGAAGGGGCTAAGCGGGGTTTGGGGCGGCGCCCCAAGGTCTGAATCACCCCACGGTCTGAAAGAGGTACACACATGGAACGAAAATGGGAAACGCGGGCGGCGATGACCGTTTGCGCGGCGGCAGCAATTGCCGCAGTTGTGCTGGGAATCCGGCTTTTGTGGGCGGTCTTATTGCCGTTCCTGCTGGCGTGGGGCATCTCCCTCAT
>USMO01000100.1 GCA_900555785.1 uncultured Eubacteriales bacterium
TGGCAGGTCGGCGCGCCCGGGGTTTGTGCGCGGGGGGTCATACAGCGCCTGCTTCAGCCCCATCAGGTGCTCCTCGCCTGCGCCGACCAGGACGAGCGTCCCCCCGTCCCGCAGCACGCGGCAGAACTCTTCCTCGGCACATGGCGCGAACAAGTTCGTCACCGCATCAAAGCAGCCGTCCGCAACCGGCACTTCAAACAGACTGCACACGGCAAAACCCGCGCCGCTTCCGGTCCGTTTTGCCTCCTTTGCCGCATGGTCGATGCCGTCCCGCGACAGATCGATTCCGAGAATGGTCCGTCCCGGCGCCATGCGGTTGGTGTAGTAGCCCTCTCCGCATCCGGCGTCCAGGACGGTCGCCGCGCCGAGTTCGGCGAGAATCTCCCTCACCCGGTCGGATAGCGGCTGATAGTACCCCGCCGAGAGAAACGTGCTCCTGGCGCGCACGGCGGCTTTGGCATCACCGGTCTTTCCGTCGCGGGAAAAATTGAGATACCCGCTGCGGGAAAAATCGTAGCAATGCCGCTTGACACCATGACAGAAAAAGCTCTTTCCGTCGGCTGTTTGCTCCCCCGCCGCGCCGCAGACCGGGCAGCGAAGCAGTGCTTCTACCTCTGTTGTCATCCGTTTTCTCCTGATTCCGTTTGTGGCGTGTCCTCCGGCGGCGCCGAAATCGGCAATTCAAACCAGAACACCGACCCCCGCCCGACCTCGCTCTCCACGCCGTATGCCGCGTTGTGGACCTCCAGAATCTCCTTTGCGATGGAGAGCCCAAGTCCGGTTCCGATGCGCGCGATGCGATGCACTTTGTCTACCTTATAATAGCGGTCCCAAATCAGCGGCAGCTCGTCGGCAGGGATTCCTGCGCCGGTGTCGCACACCTCGATGCGGACCTTCTCTCCGCTCACCTTTTGCCGCACGGTAACCGACAGGTCTTCGCCTGTATAGTTGATTGCGTTGTTGATCAGATTGTACACCACCTGCAACAGCATGCCCCGGTCGGCAAAGACCGGCACATCCCGGTCGGTCTCCAGCCGGACGGTGTAGCCCTGCGCTTTGGTGAACGCCTCGTAGCGCGTCAGGACTTCGCGGATGGCGGCAGTCAGATCGAAAAATTCCATAATCGGGCAACGCACGCCCGACTGAATCCGGGACAGGTCCAGCAGATCGCTGACCAGTTCGGACAGGTGCTCGGTCTCGTCGATGATTACCTGAATGTTCTCCGGCGTATTCTCACCCGGAATATCCCGCATCGTCTCGCCGTAGCCGCGAATCAGCGTCAGCGGTGTGCGCAGGTCGTGCGAGATGTTGGCAATCAGCTCTTTCTGCAGCTGATCGGTGCGGGAAAGTTCCTGCGCGGCGAAGGACAGCGACGCGGCAAGTTCCTGCGTTTCCAGGTAGCCCCGGTCGTCCTCAAACTGCGCGTTATAGTTCCCCGCTGCCAGCTGCTTTGCGGCTGCGTTCATGCGGATGATCGGCTTGGTGATGTGATGGGAGATGACCAGCGTCAGGAAGAGCGCCGAGAGGAACATAATCAGGCTCAGCCAGAACAGCTGATGCTGGATGGTGCGCACGGTTGCGTCCAGCGGCACCAGCGAAGTGCTCATCAGAATCAGATACTGCGTATTATCCACGCTGCAGAGCCGGACTGACAAAAGGCTCATCATCTCGGCTGTCACGCCTTCCTCCGCACAGGTGCCGGTCAGCTCCTGCCAGAAGTTCTGCGTCACCTCGTAGCCGCCGAAGGTGACCTTGGTCAGGTAGCTCCCCCCTGCGGCAGACGCCCGGCAGTAAAGCTCCTCCATGCGGTCTGAGGGAATGCCCCACATGCCGCTGCCGCCGGTCCCGGAGTTTTGCGAAACGATTTTGGTCGCGTCTCTGCCGTCAATCCGGTAGACCGACACCGAAATCAACTCATTTACTGCCACCCGGAAAGCCGTATCCGACAGCGTGTCGTCCGCTACAGCTGCGACCAACAGGTCCCCCGCTGTTTCCAGGTCCCGCCGGCGCACTTGCTCGTAGACCACGTTGATCAGCACGACCTCGAACAGCCAGAACAGAAAGAGGATGACCAACAGAAAGCAGAGGATGGCGCGCGTCAGGTAGCCCCAAAGGCTCATGCGGAGCTTTTTGCTTTTGTTGCGTTCGCCTGCGGTGCTCATTGCCCCTCGAAGCGATAGCCCACACCACGCAGGGTTACGATATAGCTTGCGTAGCGTCCCAGGCTCTTGCGCAGCAGTTTGATGTGCGTATCCAGCGTCCGGGCATCGCCGTAAAAGTCATAGCCCCAGACCTCGCAGAGCAGCTTTTCCCGCGAGAGCGCGATGTTGCGGTTGGAGAGCAGGTAGAAGAACAGGTCGTATTCTTTGGGCGACATTTCCACGCGCTTGCCGTCGATATAGACCAGCCGTGCGGTCAGGTCTGCCTTCAGCCCGCCGTTGTCCAGCTCCACCACAACGTTCGGCTGGTTGGCGGTGGTCGGGTCCTTCTTCGCAACGCGCTTCATAATCGCGTCCACACGGAGCATCAGCTCCTTCGGAGAGAAGGGTTTGACCACGTAGTCATCGATGCCGACCTCAAAGCCATTGATGCGGTCGTACTCCTCGCCGCGTGCCGACAGCATGATAATCGGCGTCTGGGTGGTCTTACGGATTTCCCGGCAAGCCGAGAAGCCGTCCAGCTCGGGCATCATGATGTCCATGATGATGATGTCATAGGTATTGGAGCGGCACAGCAGCACCGCCTGCATGCCGTCGGCTGCCTCGGTGACCTCGTGCCCCTCGAACTCGGCATACTTGCGGATAATCCCGCGGATGCGGGCTTCGTCGTCAACAACCAGAATATGATACATGATTCCGTCCTGCCTTTATGGTTATTTTTTCGGTCTTCCGACCGGTTCAGTCTGTAAATTGGACGCTTGTTCCCGTTGCGACATCGGTGGGAACATACTGCCGGATCTCAAAGGACACGGTCTTCTCCTCCGAGGAGCCACGCCGGTAGGTCAGCGTCAGGGTATCCCCTGCCTTCAGCCCCGCAACCGCCGCTTCGTATTCGGCTTCGGTGCTGACCGCCTGACCGTTGACTGTCAGGATGCGGTCGCGGTTCTTCAGGTCCTCGCAGTATTTGGAGGACACGACATACAGCCCGGTTTCGGTCAGGTTATACCGCCATTTATACACCTGGAGGTTGCTCTGGTTGACCTCGACAAAGCTGATGCCGATGTCCGGAATGCCCTGGACGTAGCCATACTGAATCAGGTCCTTTTCAACCTCATAAGCGGTGTCGATCGGGATGGCGAACGCCAGCCCCTCCACGCCGGATTTTGCATACTTGGCATTGACGATGCCGACCAGCTCGCCCTTGAGATTGAAGAGCCCGCCTCCGGAGTTGCCGGAGTTGATTGCCGCGTTGGTCTGCAGCAGCGTCATGGTGCCGTTATCGGTCTGGACGGTCCGCGCCTTGGCGCTGATGATGCCGTCTGTCACGGTCCCGCCCAGGGTCCCCAGCGGGTTGCCGATGGCGACCACGTGCTCGCCGACCACCAGATTTTCGCTGATGCCGTGTGTTGCTGCGGTCAGTGGCTCCGCCTTCTGCGGGGTGATTTTCAGGACTGCCAGATCGGTTGCGGAATCGGTTCCCACGCGCGTTGCGAGGTAGGGGTTTGCGCAGCCGTTGACGGTGACCGAAATTTTGGTTGCGCCATCGACCACGTGATTACAGGTCAGGATATAGCCCTCGGTTGAGATAATCACGCCGCTGCCTGCGCTGGTGCTGTAGCCGGAGGAGGCGTTGATGACCACGACCGCGTCCTGGACCATCCGCACGACCGACGAAATGGAGTAAGCGTCCTCCCCTGCCGAGCCGTACGGGGAAAAAGTCTCATCCGAACGGTTGAGGATGGATGACGGGTTCTTATTCAGCAGAGTACTGGAATCGGGCGCCGGGACCGATGTGTTATTCGATGCGCTCTTGACGATGCTGTCGTATGCCATGGTTGCGCCGCCAACGCCTGCCGCAAAGGACAACACCACGCACAGCAGCACGGTCAGCACCGAAACGCCCGCGCCCTTCCGCTTCGGCTTCTGGGGTTTCCATTCCGGTCCGTTTCCCGACGGCTCGTAGCTGTATGTGTACCCGCCCCCTGGCTGACCGTTCTGTCCCGCCGGACCTGTGTCAAAGCTCATACGGTCGGATTTCTGATCTTCGAACATAAAAAGAACTCCTTTTCTCAGGGACGCTACGCAGAACGCCCCAGAATATAAGCAAAGTATAGCCTTTGAATGTGAAGATTGCATGATGTTGGCAGAAAAAATCGCTGAATATCCCGAAAATGCTTGCTTTTGCTCGGCTGGTTTGGTATAATGTAAGGTAGAAGACCTTGGGCGTTGCCCAAACCTACTTAGGGAACTTCTTGAAAGAAGTTCCCTAAGAACCCTCAAGAACTTTCACTAAGGGGGAGTTTATTGCTTGATTCTTTGTGTGCGGTGATTTCGGATAGCCGAAATGTCTACATAAAATCTGTACACACCGAAAAATCGGCTTCGAAATCCCCTTGGGGCAAGTTCTTGGGGTTCTTAGGGGGCTTCTCCGAAAGAAGCCCCCTAAGCGGGGCTTGGGGCGGCGCCCCAAGGTCTTACACTCCCATTATACCATAAAACCCGGAGGAATAAAAGAGATGATGGAATATTTGTCCGAATATTTTTTGCAAAGGGGGATCCGGCTGTATGCGCCGATTCCGCTGAGCACCTGCCGGGTTACGAAAAGCTACCTTTTGGAGCGCGCGGAGATCGCGCCGACAGAGGGCACGGCAGTCATGCTCGCCATCCCCTACTTCACCAAAGCAGCCGCAAGCCCGGAGCGCAACCTTTCGGCTTACGCGGTGCCGAGAGACTACCACCTGTTCTTCCGGGACCTGTTTGACGATCTCCTGCCGCGCCTGCGCGCAGAATTTCCGGAGGACCGCTTTGCAGGATTTGCGGACCATTCCCCCATCGACGAGCGGGACGCAGCCGCGCGGGCGGGGCTGGGCATCATCGGGCAGAACGGCATGCTCATCACAGAACCCTACTCCTCCTATGTCTTCCTCGGCGAACTCATCACCACACAAAACATTCCCTGCCAACCGCAGAACATCCGGGTCTGCGAGGGCTGCGGCATCTGCCAACGCGCCTGCCCGATGACGGAGATCGGAAACTGTCTCTCGGCGCTCACCCAAAAGAAGGGAGAACTGACCGAACAGGAGGCTGCAGCCATCCGGCGCTATGGCAGCGTCTGGGGCTGCGACATCTGCGGCGAGGTCTGCCCGCATACGCGCCGCGCCCTGGAGAGCGGGACCGTCTATAGTGAAATCCCGTTCTTTGAGCAGGAAACCATTACCCGCCTTACCCTTGCAAAGCTGGACGGCATGAGCGACGAAACCTTTGCAACGCGCGCCTTCGCATGGCGCGGCAGAAAAACCATCCGGCGCAATCTCTGCCTGTTCGACATCGATGCCGGAGAGAAACGGGAGGAACCGGAATGCTGAACCTGATCTGCGGACCGGATGCCGAAGAGCGGACCGGAGCGCTGACCGCAGCCATCCCAGCGGACGTTGAAGCCGGGCGGCGCTGCTGCCTGATTGTGCCGGAACAGCAGGCGTATCTGAGCGAAAAAGCCTTTGCAGACACGTTGCCCTCCTGTGCCGGGCGGTATTTTGAAATTCTCAGCTTCTCCCGCCTGGCAGACGGCATTTTTCACCGCTACGGCGGACCCGAACCGGTGCAGGTCGGCGGCGCGGTCAAATCGCTCCTGATGTGGGATACCGTACGCGAACTGGCACCGACGTTGCGGCGCTACGGAACAACCGGACGCCGCGACGCCGCGCTGACCGCAAAGCTGCTCACCGCCGTTACCGAACTGGAAAGCAGCGGCATCGGCAGCGACACACTGGAGCATGCGGCTGCAACGCTTTCGCAGGACGGACCGCTCCCGGACAAGCTGCGCGACCTTGCCGCCATCTTTGCGCGGTTCCGCGACAAATGCCACACGGCGGCGGGGCTGGCCCCCTCCGAGCGGCTTTCCCTGCTTGCCGAAAAACTGCGCCGGTCCCCCCTGCTTGCCGGAGTTTCGGTCTATGTCGATTCCTTTCCCAGCTTTACCTACCCGGAATACGAGATCCTCTGCGAACTGATGCGGGGAGACGGCAATCTTACCGTTGCCCTTTGCATCGACCGCCCGTTTTCGAAAGCCCCGCACCTGGCAAGCGTTGCGGAGACCGCCGGGCGGCTGATCCGACTTGCCGGACAAGCCGGCTGCGAGGTCCGGCAAACGCTGCTGCCCGCGCGGCAGGGCGTC
>USMO01000101.1 GCA_900555785.1 uncultured Eubacteriales bacterium
GGCGTTGGTTTTCGTCAAACCCGAGCCGCGCCAGGACCGAGACGCACCGCGCACGAAATTCCAGTCCGCCGTCCCGCACGTAGCGGTCGTGCAGGTCGGTGTATTCCTTCACCGCCGCATCGCTGCCGGTCTTCAGGTCGCCAGCCTCCAGTTCCTGCAGCCGTGCCTCTGCGGCAAGCAGCTGAGGAAAGGCATGGAGCATCCGCTCCTCAACGGTCTGGCGGCTGTCTCCGGTGTCAAAAGCGTCATCCTGCCGCAGAATGCCAACGGTTTTGCCCTTGGATAGATAGATGTTGCCCGCCGTTGGTTCCAGGTCCCCGTGAATCAGACGGAACAGGGTGGATTTTCCGCACCCGTTGACCCCGATGATGCCGAGGCGGTCGGTTTCCTCCAGCGAAAAGGAGACCTTCTCCAGCACCGGCGTGGTGCCGAACGAGAGGGAAAGGTCGCTGACTGTCAGACAAAGCATGGTAACTTGCACTCCTCAGAATTTCGTTTTTGCTTCCACCGCCACGCCGAGAATGCGGGCGCGTCCGGCTTCAAAATCCTCCTGCGTGAGGGGGATGGGGGAATAGCTGCCGTTCTCCGGCGCGAGCAGAATCCGGCGTCCCTGCTTTTCCAGTCGCCGCACAACCGCGCCGCCCTCGGTCAGGCAGGAAACAATCGCGCCCGCCGCAGCGTCCTGCTGCCGGTGAAAGAGCACGCGGGTCCCGGCAACGATGCCGCAGCCCTGCATGCTGCTGTCGTGTACTTCGAGATAGAAATAGTCCTCCGGCTGCTGCACGTCGGCAAACTCCATCCCCAGCAGCGTTTCGTCGGTGACGATCGGCTTACCGGCAAGGATTTCTCCGACTACCGGGACCATCCGGCTGGCGCGCAGGCTTTGCAGCCGTGCGGCGGTATCCCGTGCGCCGCTGTCGGTTTCCAGCAGCTCGTCCAGTCCGATGCCGAAATAGTCCGCGATTCGGGTCAGTTTATTCGCCTTCGGGGCGGACCTGCCGCTCTTCCAATCCGAAAAGGTGGAGGGGGCGATTCCGGTTGCTTTGGAGAGCTGATAAACCGTCACGCCGTGCACTGCGAGCAGCTGCTCGAGCCTTGCGTAGTCCATTCCGGGGGTCCTCCTTGTTGAAAATGGTAAAATATTCCTGTTGCTTCGACACGCTTTGACAGGGGAATTTGGGCATTCCTCCGATATTTCGGAAATCATAAATAATCTATTGACACGACTTCGAAAATGCGGTATAATGTTCCTGTCCGATATCAGTATACACGAAATCGGCGAAAAAGTCAACAGGTCCTTTAAAAAAAGCAAAAAAAGCGGGGGACGGATGCGGCTGCTGCCGGGTATTGATCTGGCGGGTCACATTCGCATTCGTGTTTCCGAAACACAGAAAGGTAGGGGAAAGGAATGACAGAACAGGCGTTAGCGGCAACGCGCGAGGCAGCGGCGCGGGATTTTTTGGCGGGGTATCAGCTTTGCCTGGATTTACTGAAGCTGAAAAAATACGAGCGCCGGCGTTCGGAGTTATTTGACGAGCCCTGCCGGTGCGAGGATGTTCTTGCCGGAAACGAGCTGTTCTGGCGCGCCCGGATGGAAGCGGTTTGTCAGGCGATTGCGTCTCTGCGCAACGGGCGGGAGAAGCTGGTTCTTTATCATCGCTACATCCGCGGGGAAAGTGTTGAGCATGCTGCCGGGATTCTCGGCATCTCGCGCCGCACGGCTTACCGTGCCTTCAAGCGCGGGCTTTCCGTCATCGGCGCTCAGCTGGAGAGGGGGCGGTAGGGGGTAGGAAGACCTTGGAGAGGGAAGGAGGACCCTTTCGGAGGGTCCTCCTTCCCTCTCCAAACCTCTCCTATTCTCCCCGAACTTTCCTGCGCCGGGGTTTGGGACAGAGCTTTTGGATGTTCCGTGCTGCGGGGCGGGACGCGGTATGGGCGCGGGGCAAACCCCGGCGCAGGAAAGTTTTTTGGGGGATGGAGAGGGGCGCCGCAGGCGACGGATGAGGGAGTCGAAAGAGCAGTCTCTTTCAACCCCGCTCACCTCTCCTTCGCGCGGGCGATAAGTTCTTCGCTCATGCCGCGGCAGAGATTGGTGGCGCGGTGGATTTCCTCGATGGCGGTATCCTTCATCCCGTTTTCCACCCAATCGTAGGCGAGCCCGAAGATTTCGCACTTGATAAAGCGGATGATCACCGAGCGGTCGTAATCGCTGACGACGCCTTTGCCGAACACCGTATCGATATAGACGGTGACGAGGTATTCGCAGATTTTCATCAGGGCGGTTTCGTAGATGTCGCGGTTGACCGAATTGTAGATATGGTAGACGGCGCGCTTATTGGAGAGGGCGAAGCGGAATGCGACGTCTACGCATTGGTCCAGTGAGGTGATGGTGGGGTACTGCGCGATGATGCGGTCGACCTCTTCGCGAATGATTTCACCTAAGAGCGTCGGAATATCCTGAAAATGGTAGTAGAAGGAATTGCGGTTGATGCCGCATTCCTCCACGATCATGCGCACGCTGATCTGTGCGAGCGGCTTTTCGTTCAGCAGCTTGATAAACGCCTCCTTGATGGCGCGTTCGGTCAGATTGGACATGGGGTACCTCCTTTTGGAAAACTCAAACCGAGCAGATCAGGCGCTCCAGCGCGGTATAGCCCTGCGGGGAGAGCTTCAGCGTGCGGTCGGCAACCGTGCAGGCGTCCAGTGCATTCCGCAGCGCGCCGGGGCGCATCCGGGACAGGCTCTTGCGGTAAAGCCCGACCTTAAATTCGTGCAGTTTCAGCGCGGCGGCGATTTCCCGCTCGGTCGAGCCGCCGGAAAGCAGCGCCTGAACGCTTGCCATATCGCAGAACACACGGATGACATCGCCGAGGATTACCAACGGGTCCACGCGGCGAAGCTTATAGTCGCGCAGAATATCCAGCGCGGCGTCGCGCCTGCCGTCCATCATCGCATTGGCAAACGCGAATGCGTCGTATTCGGTTGCGGGCGTGCAGACAAACCGCATGTCCTCCTCGGTTACCTGTGTTCTGCCGTGCTGCGCTTCGTAAAAGCTCAGTTTGTCAATCTCGTTTGCAAGCGTGAACATGCCGGCGCCGCAGAACCGGATCATACCGGCGCAGAACTCCTGCGAAGCCTCAATGCCGTTGTGCTGGAAATGCCGCGCGACCCAGACCGCCAGCTTGGCAGGGGAGGAGCGCTCGAACTGCACCGGTGTGAGCACCTCGCCCAGCCGGTTCAGCATGGCAGAGGGACGCTTGGGCAGGTAGCCGGCATCAAAGCAGTCGGCAGCCGCGAGGACCAGCACCGTGTTGTAGTCGTACTCCCGCACAGCCGAAACAGCATCACAGAGTGCATCCAGATCGGCGGGGCGCATGGACGTAAAATCCAGCCCCGAGAGCACCACCAGCTTGCGGTCTGCCATAATCGGAAGCGGCATCAGCGCATCTACCAGCCTGTCGGGGGTAAAATCCAGCGCGTCAAGCCGCATGTCATTGAAAACGGCAAAGGACGGGTCCGGGCAGAGGCAGTCGCGCGCCAGCCGAACGGCAGAGAGCTTAAGGTAATCCTCGTCGCCGAAAAACAGATACGCCCTGCCGGGCGCGGATTTGATCTCCTTGCGGAAATCGGATTCTTTGAGAATGTTCATGGGCAGTTTCTCCTGTATCTACCCATATTATAGCATAAAATGTGCGGCGCGTCAAGAAAAAGCCGCTTTTTTCCGGAAAGAAATGTGCGCCCGCTCCTGCCGCTTTTTGCCCGAAACCGGTTGACAATCGGGAGAAAATGTGCTATACTACATCTATCTATGATTTTTTGTGAAGTGAAACATGAAAGGACTGTTTACCCATGAAATGGACATCACTCAACGATTTGCGGGAGAAATACCTCTCGTTCTTTGAATCGAAGGGGCATTTGCGCCTGCCTTCGTTTCCGCTGGTACCGATCAACGACAAATCCCTGCTTCTGATCAACTCCGGAATGGCGCCGATGAAGAAATTCTTTACCGGCGAGGAGGAGCCGCCGCGCCACCGTGTGACGACCTGCCAGAAGTGCATCCGCACGCCGGACCTGGAGCGCGTGGGACACACGGCGCGTCACGGCACCTTCTTTGAAATGCTGGGCAACTTCTCGTTCGGCGACTATTTCAAGGAGCAGGCGATTCCGTGGGCGTGGGAGTTCCTGACCGATGTGCTGGAGATTCCGACAGACCTGCTGTGGCCCTCGATCTATCAGGATGACGAGGAAGCATATCACATCTGGGTGGACAAGGTTGGTGTCAATCCCGCGCATGTCGTGCGGCTGGGCAAGGAAGACAACTTCTGGGAGCACGGTACCGGTCCCTGCGGTCCCTGCTCGGAGATTTATTTTGACCGCGGCGAAAAATACGGCTGCGGCAAGCCGGACTGCAAGCCGGGCTGCGACTGCGACCGTTATATGGAGATCTGGAACAACGTCTTCTCGCAGTTCAACAACATGGGGGACGGGACCTATACCGAGCTGAAGCAGAAGAACATCGACACCGGCATGGGTCTGGAGCGCCTGGCGTGCGTGATGCAGGGTGTGGACAACATGTTTGAGGTCGACTCCATCCGCAAGGTGCTGGATTCGGTCTGTGCCGTTGCGGGCAAGTCCTACGGCAAGGACGCGGCAACCGATATTTCCATCCGCGTGGTGACCGACCACATCCGCTCGGCAATGTTCATGATCTCGGACGGTGTCATTCCCTCCAACGAGGGAAGAGGTTACGTTCTGCGCCGGATTTTGCGCCGCGCCTGCCGCCATGGCAAGCTGCTGGGCATCAATCACTCCTTCCTGCCTGAACTCTGCAAAGTTGCCATCGGCGAATCCGACCGCGCATACCCCGAACTGGACGAAAAGCGCGACTATATCCTCAAGGTAATTGCCATGGAGGAGGAGCGCTTTGACGCAACGATCGATGCGGGTCTGTCGATCCTTTCGGGCATGATCGGGGACGCAAAGAAGGCGGGCAAGAGTCGGCTTTCGGGCGAGGATGTCTTCAAGCTGTACGACACGTTCGGGTTCCCGATTGATCTGACACGCGAGATTGCCGAGGAGGCTGGGCTGACGCTGGATGACGCGAAATTTGACGAACTGATGAAGGCGCAGAAGGTCCGCGCAAGAGAGGCGAGAGCCAACATTTCGGGTTGGTCAAACGCAACGGGCAGCCTCCTGAAGGGGCTGGACAAGACGGTTTTCACCGGCTATGACAAGCTGACCGATGAGGGCAAGGTGCTGGCAATCCTTACGGACGGCATGACGGTGGACGAAATTTCCGAAGGGGAATGCACGGTCGTTCTGGACCGCACCCCGTTCTACGGCGAGGGCGGCGGTCAGGTTGGCGACACGGGTACGCTGACCGTCGGCAAAACGGTGCTGAATGTGACCGACACCAAGAAAAGCGATGGCGTTTATCTTCACCTCTGCACGGTTGCGGACGGCATCCTGAAAAAAGGCGATACCGTCACGGCAACGGTCGATGCGCACCGCAGAGCGGCAATCATGCGTAATCACTCTGCCTGCCATCTGCTCCAGAGCGCGCTGCGGCGGGTGCTGGGCAACCATGTCGAGCAGGCGGGCTCCTATGTGTCCGATACGGTCTGCCGTTTCGACTTTACGCACTTTGCGGCGTTGACCGCAGAGGAGCTGGAACAGGTCGAAGCGCTGGTCAACGCAGACATCTTTGCAGCACAGCCCGGCAGCATGACCGAAATGCCGATCGGAGAAGCGAAGAAGCTGGGTGCGATGGCGCTGTTCGGCGAGAAATACGGAAAGACCGTGCGCGTGGTGCGCATGGGCGAGCATTCAATCGAATTTTGCGGCGGCACGCACCTGGACAACACGGCAAAAATCGGGATGTTCAAGATCGTCTCCGAAGCATCGGTTGCGGCTGGCGTGCGCCGGATTGAGGCGGTGACAGGCGAGGGGATTCTGACCCTGCTTGCAGAGAAGAACGGGCTGCTGAACAGCGCGGCAAAGGCGCTCAAGGCGCAAAAGGTAACCGATGTGCCGCAGCGCGCGGCGCAGGTGCTGGCAGAACTGTCGGCAGCGAAGAAGGAAATTGACGGGTTGAACGCAAAACTGGCGGGGTCGAAGATTGATGACCTGCTGGCAGGCGCGGTGCCGGTCGGTGCGGTCCGGCTGGTGACAGCGGACCTGGGCGAGATTGCCCCCGACGCGCTCCGGAGCCTGGGCGATGAACTCAAGGCGCGCCAGGATGACGTGGTTGCGGTGCTGGCAATGC
>USMO01000102.1 GCA_900555785.1 uncultured Eubacteriales bacterium
ACCCGGTTGCGGCTTACGAGCGCTGCGTGCGGGAATTTTCCGGTAACGAATAAGGAGGCATCCAGAATGGAAAACATCAAAGAAGCGATTGCAAAGGACCTGTTGTCGATCAAGGCGGTCTTTTTCCGTCCGAACGAGCCGTTTACCTGGGCAAGCGGAATCAAAAGCCCGGTTTACTGCGACAACCGCCTGATTCTGACGGCGCCGCAGGTGCGCACGCAGGTGGAAACCGCCATTGCCGAAACGGTCAGGCGGGAATACCCCGAGGCTGAGGTGCTGATGGGGACCTCGACCGCAGGCATTGCGCATGCGGCAATTGCGGCGCAGATGCTTGGGCTTCCGATGGGCTATGTCCGCTCCGGCGCGAAGGACCACGGCAGACAGAACCGGATTGAAGGCAAGCTGGAGGCGGGTCAGAAGGTGGTTGTCATTGAGGACCTGATTTCGACCGGCGGCAGCGTGATTGAAGTGGTGGACGCGTTGCGCGAAGCCGGCGCCGTTGTGCTTGGCATTGTCAGCATCTTCACCTACGGCATGCAGAAGGGGCTGGACCGGCTGGCTGCAGCGGACGTGCGGAACGTCAGCCTGACCGATTTCGACACGGTTGCGCGGATTGCGGGCGAGGAAGGCTACATCGCTTCGGCAGACGTGGAGCGTCTGATCCGGTTCCGCAACAATCCCTCGGATGAAAGCTGGATCGGAGCGTAAGAAATGAAAAACCTGATTGATATTCTGGACCTTTCGACTGCGGAAATCGATGAACTGATTGCTACTGCGGAGGATATTTCCGCTAACCCGACAAAATATGAGGATGCAGCGCGGCATCGGATTCTTGCAACGCTCTTTTTCGAGCCGTCCACGCGGACGCGGCTGAGCTTTGAAACAGCGATGCTCTCTCTGGGCGGCAGCACGGTTGGCTTCTCGGATGCGGCAACCTGTTCCGCGTCCAAGGGAGAGACGCTGGCAGACACGTTTGAAGTCGTTTCCGGCTATGTGGACATCATTGCGATGCGGCATCCGAGCGAGGGCGCGCCCTATGTTGCCTGCGAGCATTCGAAGGTGCCGGTGATCAATGCCGGCGACGGCGGGCACTACCATCCCACGCAGACGCTTGCCGATCTTTTGACAATCAAGCGGGAAAAGGGGCGGCTGGACCACCTGAAAATCGGTTTTTGCGGCGACCTGAAATACGGCAGGACGGTGCATTCGCTGATTGCCGCAATGGCGCGCTACGAGGGGACCGAGCTGGTGCTGATCTCTCCCGAAGAGCTTGCGCTGCCGGATTTCGTCATGGACGGAACCGTGAAAAAGAAGGGGATTCCCTGCACGGTCAGCCGGTCGCTGGAGGATGCGATCGGGGACTTGGACGTGCTTTACATGACGCGCGTGCAGAAGGAGCGCTTTACCGATCTTTCGGTCTATGAGCGTCTGAAGGACGTTTACATTCTGAACGAAGAAAAGCTCGCGCTTGCGAAGCCGGACACGATTGTGCTGCATCCGTTGCCCCGTGTGAACGAGATTACGGTCGGTGTGGATGCGGACCCCCGCGCCTGCTATTTCAAGCAGACCGTCAACGGAAAGCTGATGCGCATGGCGCTGATTCTCAAGCTGTTGCGCGAAAAGAATCTGCCGGATGTGGACCGCGCCAAGGGGATGCCGGTATCGCTCCCCGGTGCCTGCCCCAATCCGCTTTGCGTTACCAACCGCGAGCGCTCTCTGCCCGCCCGTTTCGTGCAAGATGCAGACGGCAAGCCCTGCTGCTTCTACTGCGACGCGGAATATAAGGGGTGAAAGACTGAAGACCTTGGGGCACCGCCCCAAACCCCGCTTAGGGAACTTCTTGAAAGAAGTTCCCTAAGAACCTTCAAGAACTTTCACGAAGGGGATTTTGAGGGCGTTGTACATTGCCCGTCAAGGTTAGCGGCAAAAACAATCGAACAATACTGTCCAAGCGTGATTGAACAACACTATCTAAGACGGACAAAAAGAGTATTGCTCACGCCCCGAATAGCCCACCGTGTCATCTCAGAGCAAGGCACCTACGGTGCCCAGTCGAACCCCGGAGGGGCGCCAGCAGGCGGGATCTCCGAACGACAGGGGCATAAGTGGTCAGTCACTAACTTCAATACCTCTCGACCACTGTCCCGCAAAAAAACGAAAACGCCATATCGAAAGGAGCACCCATGACCAAACAGGACATACTCAAGCAATATTTCGGGCACAGCGCGTTTCGCGCGGGGCAGGAGCAGGTCATTGACGCGATTCTTTCGGGGCGGGACGTGCTGTGTGTGATGCCGACCGGCGCGGGAAAATCGCTTTGCTACCAGGTCCCGGCGCTGCTGTCGGAAGGGATAACCGTTGTCATTTCGCCGCTGATTTCCCTGATGAAAGATCAGGTGGAATCGCTGGTCCAATCGGGCATCAGCGCGGCGTATGTCAACAGCACGCTGACCCCGGCGCAGTACGGGCAGGTAATCCGCAACATCCAGGCGCGCGTTTACCGTCTGGTCTACGTTGCGCCGGAGCGCCTGCTGACGCCGGATTTTCTGGATGTCTGCCAAAGCGTCCCGGTGTCGCTCCTGATTGTGGACGAGGCGCACTGCGTTTCGCAATGGGGACAGAATTTCCGTCCGTCCTACCTGAAAATTGCGGAATTTGCGGCGTCGCTGCCGGTCCGTCCGGTAGTGGGCGCCTTCACGGCAACGGCAACCGGCAACGTGAAAGCGGACATGGAAAACCTGCTGGAACTGCGCAATCCGCTTTGCGTGACGACCGGATTTGACCGCCCGAACCTTTATTTTGGCGTTGAGAAGCCGAAAAGCAAGGCTGCGCGGCTGTTGGAACTGATTCGCACGCATGCAGGGAGATCCGGTATCATCTATGCCGCCACGCGCAAGAATGTGGAGGAAGTGTGCGATCTGCTCCTGCAGAACGGCATTCCAGCCACGCGCTACCATGCGGGGCTGCCGGATGCGGAGCGCCGCCAGAATCAGGACGATTTCATTTACGGGCGGGTGGACCTGATTGTTGCGACAAACGCCTTCGGAATGGGCATCGACAAATCCGACGTGTCCTATGTAATTCACTACAACATGCCGAAGGACCTGGAAAGCTACTACCAGGAGGCAGGGCGCGCCGGGCGGGACGGTGAGCGCGCGGAATGCATTCTGCTTTACAGCCCGCAGGACGTGATTACCAACCGGTTTCTGATTTCGAAATCGGAGGAAAACCCGGACCTGACACCCGAGGAGCAGGAAACGCTGCGGCTGCGGGACCTGGACCGGCTGAAGCAGATGACCTTCTACTGCACAACCGGCGATTGTCTGCGGCGGTCGATTCTGCGCTACTTCGGAGAGCCGAGCGCCCCGACCTGCGGCAACTGCTCGAACTGCCTGTCCTTCACCGAAACGGTCGACATCACCGTTGACGCGCAGAAAATTCTATCCTGCATCATCCGGACCGGGCAGCGCTACGGCAGAAAGATGATCTGCGACATTCTGCGCGGCAGCCGGAATGAACGGCTCCTGTCGCTGGGGCTGCAGGCGCAGTCGACCTATGGGCTGCTGGCAGACCGCTCGGAAAAGGACCTGCGGGAGCGCCTGGACCATCTGGAAAAGAAGGGCTACCTTCAGGCAGAGGGGAGCGACTACCCGATTCTGAAAGTGACCGAGCGCAGCCGGGCGGTCCTGTATGAGCATGAAACGGTGCTGATGAAGACGGTCAGACCGCCGCAAAAGCCGGAGAAAGCGGAGAAGCCGCAACGCACGCGGCAGACCGGGCAGGGGACAGGGGACGCAGACAACGGACTGTTTGAAGCGCTCCGGCAACTGCGGTTCCGGCTTGCGCGCGAGCAGCATGTTCCGGCTTATGTGGTCTTCACGGACGCGGCGCTGCGCGACATGAGCATCCGCAAACCGACCGATCTTTCGCAGTTTCTGGAGGTCAACGGGGTCGGACAGGCGAAAGCGGAAAAATACGGCAGCCTCTTCCTTGAGCAGATCCGGTCCTACATCGAACAAAAAGAAGAAGAAAGCTCCTGAGACCTTCTCAGGAGCCTTCTTCTGCGTTTGGCGCTTTGGTCCAATGCTTCAGATCGGACGAGGTATAGACCAAATTGCGCTTTTCGTATTCTTCCCAAACAAACAGCTGATATTGCCCATCCCGGACCTGCAGGTCATACGCCCATCCGACCGGTTCCCCCGGCAACCGCAGCCCGCGCTCCCAGGTCCTGCCGCCGTCAAACGTCAGCAAGCATTCGCTCTCCAGTTCCGGGGATGCCCACGCATACAGGCAGAGAAATCCGACCTGTTCGTCTATCATTTTCACGCAGGTGGGGCGGCAATGCAGCATTCCGTCCGGCGGTGTTTCAATCGGTTGCGGCAGCCAAACCCGCCCACCGTCGGTTGTTTTCCACAGCATGTGCAGGGATGACACCTCATCAAAGAGGAACAGATAGCCAGTCAAACCGTCTATGAAATTGCAGTAGGCAAAGCGCGGGGAACCGTTGACCTCAAAGCGGAGCGCGAGGGACATCTCCGACGCATGCCCGCGTGTGAACCGATAAAGCAGGAAAACAGGCACCGGCGAGGTATCCTTTGCCAGCAGCAGAAACCCTGTGTCTTCCAAAACGGAAACAGAGAAAACCGTGCAGCCGCGATAAGCCGGAGTTTCTACCCCGCAAATAGGTCCCACTTCGTCGGTCGGAACCCGGAAGGTCTCGCCCCAAGCCTCCACAGTGATTGTCATCTCGCCCTGCAAATCAAGGGAATACTGCACGCCGGAATTGTATACAAGCCCGTTGCAAGCAAGGGTCCCATGCTGTTTTCTTGCGGGCAGCTTCGGGGCATCGTCCGGTTTGCATTCCGTCTCTTCAGGGGCAGGCGGCTCGGTCGTTCCCGGAATCGGGGCATCCGGCAGGGCGTGGCAGGCTGCAGCCAACAGGCAAAACAGAATGCCCGCCAGGGCAAGGCTCAGTTGCTTCATGTTTGGATTCCTCCTGGTGTGGGATTGGTCAAAGGCGGGACCGCCTGGCTTCTGATTCTATTATACCATGTTTTTCCGCAAAAGGCAAGGCTCTGAAAAAATTTGTGCGTGCTTGACACCGTAAACAGGACCGACAGAACGCAAAAAGGAGAGATCGCCCAGATCTCTCCCTATTTTTGTGCCCGGAGCGGTTTTCTCAGAACGATCCCGTCCGAGAAAGCAAAAATCCTTCATTAAAAAATATTTTCAATAAGAATTATAACACGCTTCGACAAAATTGTCAAGACACTTTCCGATTTTAGAGTCAAAAGTGGTATAATTGTAACACAGACTGTTATTTGCGGTTTGTTTTTGTTAACAGAATAAACAGACTGAACGCGATAATCGTCAAAAAATATCGTCAAAGGAGAGCCGGATATGTCGAAACGAGGAGAAAACATTTACAAGCGCAAGGACGGGAAGATGGGAGGGCAGAAAGCTGGTGTATATCCCCTTCAAAAAGCGGGTCTCGGTTTACGGAAAGACCTACCGCGAGGTGCGCGGCAAGCTGGCTGCGCTGACAACCGGCAGTTACCAACCGGCGCCGCCGGTCACCGTTGAAACTGCGGTTTCGGAGTGGCTCGCCCTGAAACGGCGGCAGCTGAAGGAGTCCTCCTGCGTCAAATACCGCAGCCTTGCCGTGCTGCATCTTATCCCGCTGATCGGGCAGCTGCCGGTGCGGCAGGTTGGGCGGGAAACGGTTGTGCAGCTTGCGGACGCGCTAACCCGGCAGAGCAAGCCCGGCAGCCCGGGGCTGTCGTCCAAGACCGTGCGGGACGTCCTGCGCATTCTGCGCGAGGCGTTGGAGCTGCGGCTTGGAAAATCGGCGTTTTCCTGGGAGCTTTCGGGTCACATCCCGCAACAGAAGGGACCCCGGCGCGCGTCGGTGCTGACTGCCGAGGAGCAGGACCGGTTGGAGCGCGTGCTGCTCTCGTCGGTCGACTCCAGAAACTGCGGTATTCTGCTCTGCCTGTATGCGGGATTCCGGATTGGGGAACTGTGCGCCCTGCGCTGGCGGGATGTTGACCTGATAAACCGGGTTGTGACGGTCAGCCGGACCCTGCAGCGGCTGCAATGCCCGCCGGAATGGGGCGCGGACGGGCAGACGAGCCGCACGAAGATTACCGAAACGCCGCCCAAAAGCGAGGATTAGGAGCGCACGG
>USMO01000103.1 GCA_900555785.1 uncultured Eubacteriales bacterium
CTGCCGGTCGGCTCGGCGGTGAGCGCCACCTCCCGCCCCTGCGCGCGCAGCCACTCGGCAAGCAGCGCAATGTGCGTGGTCTTCCCCGCCCCGTCAATCCCTTCAAATACAATCAAACGTCCGGTCTTCACGTCAGTCCTCCGTTTTGTTCCGCTCGGCTTTGAGCCGCTCCACCTCGTGCTCCAGCCGGCAGATTTTCTGCGCAACCGGGTCCGGAATGTGAATCTGGTCCATGTCGTTCTTCACCTTCACGCCGCCGCGCCGCACCACCTTGGCAGGAATCCCAACCGCCGTGCTGTTCTCCGGCACCGCGTTCAGCACAACTGCATTCGCCGCAATCTTGCTGCCGGAACCAACCTTCACCGGTCCCAGAATTTTCGCGCCCGCGCCGACCATCACATTGTCGCCCAGCGTGGGATGCCGCTTGCCAACGTCCTTTCCGGTGCCGCCCAGCGTCACGCCCTGGTAAATGGTGCAGTTGTCGCCAATCTCGGCAGTCTCGCCGATGACAACCCCCATGCCGTGGTCGATCAGCAGCCCCTTGCCGATCTTCGCGCCGGGGTGAATCTCAATGCCGGTAAAATGCCGGGCAGCCTGGCTGACCAGCCGCGCGAGGAACGGATGTCCGTCCTCCAGCAGCTGATGCGCCTTGCGGTGCGCAATGACCGCATGCACGCCGGAATAGAGCAGCAGCACCTCGGTCGTGCTCCGCGCGGCGGGGTCGCGGGACTGCACCGCCTTCACCGTTTCCGCAACGTCACGCAGGAATGCATCGTGCGCCTGTTTTTTGCGCGCAAAATAACCCATTCTCTCTCCTCCTCAGAACACCACCCGCTCGGGGCGCTTCGCGTCAAGATCAAACACCGTACCGTGAATCTCCACCGCGCCGCCCGCAACCTCAAACCGCCCGGGCATCAGCGTGCGGAACCGGGTCAGGACGCATTCGGTCTTGGTGCCGATCACGCCGCCCATCGGACCGCTCATCCCTAAGTCGGTCTGCCACATCGAGCCGCCCGGCAGCACCTGCTCGTCGGCGGTCGTAACGTGCGTATGCGTGCCGTACATGACCGAGAGCTTGCCGTCAAACGCGCGTGCAATCGCCCATTTCTCGCTGGTTGCCTCGGCGTGGATGTCGAGGATGGACAGGTCGTATTTTCCGGCTTCGCGGGACAGAATTTTTTCCACCGTTTCAAACGGGTCGGCAAAGGAATCCATAAAGACCCGCCCGCAAAGGTTGATGCAAAGCACCCGCCAGCCCGAGAGGTCCTGCACGGTATAGCCACAGCCGGGCGCCTGCGCAGGGAAATTGGCGGGGCGAATCAGGCGGGCATCCGAATCAAGCAGCGGCAAAATGTCCTTCTGCCCAAAGGCGTGGTTGCCCAACGTCAGGACGTCAACGCCGGCATCAAACAGCCGGTGCGCCTCGCTGGCGTTAATGCCGCGAATTTCGGCGGCGTTCTCGCCGTTTGCAATAACAAAATCAATTTTTCGCTCCTGACGCTGCCGCCAAAGCGTTTTTTCGAGGTAGTCGACCGTAACGCTGCCGACAATATCTCCAATGGCAAGAATGCGCATGATGGATTCCTTTCAAAGACACAGACTACTATTATTATACCACAACCGGGCGAAAAATGGAACCGCCGACACGAAAAAAAGCGAAAAAACGGGAATGAAACCGTCCAAAGCACGCATACTATGGGTGAAGTCTGATAAAAGGAGATGAAAAAACATGATCATGGATCGAATTGCGTTGATTTTGACAATCATCGGTGCCCTGAACTGGGGCAGCATCGGATTGTTCAAATTTGATATTGTGGCTTGGATCACCGGCGGGCAGACCTCTGTTGTCGCGCGGATCATATACACGGTCGTAGCTCTCGCCGGAATCTGGTGCATCTCGCTCCTCTTCCGTCCCCGCGACGTTGCGGAAAGCGAAAACCGGTAAGAGGAAGAAGACCTCGAGGCGCCGCCCCAACCCCTGCTTAGGGAACTTCTTGAAAGAAGTTCCCTAAGACCCTTCAAGAACTATCACTAAGGAGAATTTTGGGGCTGTGCATGTTGCTTTTTGTGGGTGTGGATTTTGTGTAGCCGGTTTTGTAGAGAACGACCCGTGTGTCGTTCCGCGAGCGAACATAGTGCTACCGTTCGGAGATCCCGCAGGGGCGCCAGCAGGCGGGATCTCCGAACGGTAGAGGCAAGCCAGTCCCACCACTATCCAAGGCGACAGAACCGGCACGATCCACATAACAACCAGCCCACCACACGCAGCACTCAGCCCACCCTATCAAAGAAACCCGCCGCAAGCCTTAGCTTGCGGCGGCATTTTTATCCCTACCTCTTCTTCGCTCCCGGCGCGGGGATTTTACGCAGGTTCCAAATCCGTCCGGCGTATTCCTCAATGCTCCGGTCCGCTGCGAACTGTCCTGCCGCTGCAATGTTATACAGCGACATCCGGTTCCAGTGCTCCTTATTCTGGTAAGCCTGAATCATCTTCTCATGTGTGGACCGATAGGATTCAAAATCCGCCAGGCACATATACGGGTCCGCAATGCCGTGCCCGTTGAGCAGATACGACGCGATGTCCGCGAACGATTCCCCCGCAAATCCGACCGACAGCCGGTCGACAATCCGCTTCAGTCTGTCATTGGACGCATAGTAGGTTGCCGACTTATACCCGGACAGCCACAGCGCCTCCACTTCCTGCGCGGTCAGACCGAAGATGAACATATTCTCCTTCCCTGCCGCATCCTGCATTTCCACGTTCGCGCCGTCCAGGGTTCCGATGGTCAGCGCGCCGTTGATCATCAGCTTCATGCAGCCGGTGCCGCTTGCTTCCTTTCCGGCAAGCGAAATCTGCTCGCTGATTTCTGCCGACGGCACCAGCGCTTCGGCAAGGCTGACATTGTAATCCTCCAGAAAGACCACGTTCAGCTTCTCCCGAATTTCCGGATGCTGGTTGATGTCCTTCGAAATCATGCACAGCAGCTTGATTATCCGCTTTGCCATGTCGTAGCCCGGTGCCGCCTTGGCACCGAACAGGAAGGTCTGCGGCTGCATATCCAGGTTGGGGTTCTCCTTGAGGTCAAGATACAGCCCGATGATATTCAGCGCGTTGAGCAACTGCCGCTTGTACTCATGCAGGCGCTTGATTTGCACGTCGTAGACCGAATGCGTATCGATGCGCATGCCCGTTTTGCGGAAGATCATGTTGGAGAACGCAATCTTGTTGTCGTGCTTGATGGCGCGCAGACGGGTCAGAACGCTCTGGTCGTCCGCAAACTTTGCAAATTCCGACAGTTCCTCCGGATGGTGCCGGAAGCCGTCGCCAATGCACTCGGTAATCAGACCGGACAGCTCCGGGTTGGAGTAGCACAGCCAGCGCCGGTGCGCAATGCCGTTGGTCACGTTGTCAAAGCGCTCCGGATACATCTTGTAGAAATCCTTGAAGGTGGAATCCTTCAGAATCTGCGAATGCAGCTTGGACACGCCGTTGACCGAATGCGACCCGACCACCGAAAGGTTTGCCATGCGCACCTGGTCGTAGCCGACGATGCTCATCTGCGAAATGCGGTTCCAGTTGCCCGGGAATGCCTTCCATGCCTCGCGGCAGAAGCGCTCGTTGATTTCCTTGACAATCATATAGATACGCGGCAGGCGCAGCTTGAACAGGTCCTCGTTCCAGGTCTCCAGCGCTTCGGGCATAACCGTGTGGTTGGTATAGGACACCGTGCGCGTGACGATATTCCACGCGCGGTCCCAATCGAAGAAATAGTCATCCACCAGAATGCGCATCAGCTCGGGAATACAGAGCGCCGGGTGCGTATCGTTGATATGGATTGCCACCTTGTCGGGCAGGTTCTCCAGCGTTCCGTAGACCGCCAGATGGTCGCGGATGATGCTCTGCACCGATGCCGACACCAGGAAATACTGTTGCGTCAGGCGAAGCAGCTTGCCCTCAGTGTGGTTATCCGACGGATAGAGCACCTTGGTGATAATCTCGGCGTTGTTGCTCTCCTCCAGCGCCTTTGCGTACTGCCCCTGCGTGAACAGACCCATGTTGAAATTCTGGATGTCCCTTGCGCGCCACAGCCGCAGCAGGCTGACCGCTTCGCTGTCGGCGCCGGAGATCATCATGTCGTAGGGCACCGCCTCATATTCCTCGCCGCCTTCATAGCGGATGTCGCAATGCCCGTCCTCGCGCCAGTTTTCGATCACGCGCCCGCCGAAATGCACTTTATAGATGCGGTCGGTGCGCGGGACCAGCCAGACCTCACCACCCGGCAGCCAGACATCCGGCAGCTCCACCTGCATGCCGTCCACAATCATCTGCTTGAACAGCCCGTATTCATAGCAGAGCGAAAAACCGGTTGCCGGATAGTTCAGCGATGACAGCGAATCCATGAAGCAGGCGGCAAGGCGTCCCAGCCCTCCGTTGCCAAGTCCTGCGTCCGGCTCACATTCATAAAGGTCATCCAAATCATATCCCAGCTCGCCCAGCGCCTTTTTGTAGGCATCGGCAAGCCCGAGATTATTCAGGTTGGTTTTGAGCGACCGCCCCAGCAGGAACTCCATGCACATATAATACACGCGCTTGCCGCCTGCCGCATTGACCTTCTTTTTATACTGCGAGCGCTTTTCGCTCAGCAGGTTGCGAACGGCGATTGCCGCCGCCTTGTACATCTGGTCGCGCGACGCTTCTGCCGCCGTGCAGCCAAAATGCCGCTGCAGAATCCCTTCGATCTGCTCTTTGACTTCTTTTGCATTCGGGTTAAAATTCATCTTTTCGATAAACCTTTCTGTAACCGCTCCACGCGAGCGGATAATTGGTTTCTTTCTGCGGCTTGCTGTAATTTCGGTGGATACAAAATTATCCCCTCATCAGTCTGCTCCCTTTTCAGGTAAAATTCTTGGAGTTCTTAGAACCTTCTTATAGGAAGGTTCTAAGCAGGGGTTGGGGCAGTCCCCAAGGTCCTACATCCCCTCGTACAACTCCAGATACCGCTCTGCCGACCTCCCCCACGAGAAATCGGTGGTCATCACGCGCTCGACCAGACGGTCGCGTTCGGGCTTGTTGTACCACACGCCCAGCGCAGCCTCGGTCCGCTCCCGCAGCTCTGCCGCAGAGTAGTTCGCAAAGGTAAAGCCGTTGCCGTGCAGGGTGTCCCCTTCTACCCAATAGGGCTTAATGGAATCGTACAGACCGCCCGTCTCGCGCACCACCGGAATCGCGCCGTAGCGGGAGGCGATCATCTGCGACAGCCCGCAAGGCTCGGACCGGGAAGGCATCAGGAAAATGTCTGCCGCCGCATAGACCCGCTTGGACAGGTCGCGGTCGTAGGTGATCAGCGCGCGCACCTTGTCCGGGAACCGGCTCTCCAGCTCGCGGAAGAAGCTCTCAAAGCCGCTCTCCCCCTTGCCAAGAATCACCAGCTGCAAATCGTGCGCCGCAACCAGGTCATAAATGCACCCCGTAATCAGATCCAGTCCCTTGTGCGCGGCAAGCCGGGAAATGACCGCCAGCATCGGCACGTCGGCGCGCTCCGGCAGCCCCGTTTCGCGCTGGAGCGCCAGCTTGTCCAGCACCTTTCCTTCCATATTCTGCGCCGAATAGTCTGCCACGATACACGGATCGTGCGCAGGATCGTAATAAACCGTATCAATGCCGTTGAGAATGCCCGACAGCTTGCCGGCATTCCGCTCCAGCGCCGATTCCAGCCCGTGCGCGTACTCCGGCGTGCGAATTTCCCACGCATAGCGCGGGCTGACCGTTGTCACCCGGTCGGCGCACTCAATCGCCGCCTTCATCAGGTTGATACAACCGCCGTACTCCATCAGCGCATGCTCGTTCTCGCCCAGCGCGAACACGTCACCGAGGATTGCGAAATCATACTGCCCCTGATACTCAATGTTGTGAATCGTGAAGACCGTCCGCATGGTCCCGTACCACGGGCGGCTCCGGTACAGGCAGTTGAGATAGACCACCGAGAGCGCCGCCTGCCAGTCGTGCGCATGCAGGATGTCCGGATAGTAGTTCAGCCGGTTCATCATCTCCAGCACCGCCATGCAGAAGAAGGCATACCGCTCGCCGTCATCGTAGTAGCCGTAAAGTGCCGGGCGGCGGAAATAGTATTCGTTGTC
>USMO01000104.1 GCA_900555785.1 uncultured Eubacteriales bacterium
AGCTTGCGCTCTTCGGGTGCATTTCCCTTCTGTACCTCCGCACCGCAGGTCTCCAAAGAGGAGAGGGTGTGGGATTTGGAAGAGCCGGTGGCTCCTCCGCAACCGTCCCGACCCGTTCTTCCGCCCAGAAGAATCACCACATCTCCGGGAAGGGGGCACTCCCGCCGTACATTTTTTGCCGGGGCCGCCGCAATCACCGCGCCGATTTCCATACGCTTCGCCGCATACCCCTCATGATAAATCTCATCCACAATGCCGGTTGCCAATCCGATCTGGTTCCCGTAAGAGGAATATCCGGCGGCGGCCGTGGTCACCAGCTTCCGCTGGGGCAGTTTCCCCGGCAGGGTCTTTGACACCGGCTTTGTGGGGTCGGCAGCTCCGGTTACACGCATGGCGCCGTACACATAGGATCGGCCGGACAGGGGATCCCGTATGGCACCGCCGATACAGGTAGCCGCCCCTCCGAAGGGCTCGATTTCGGTGGGATGATTGTGCGTCTCGTTCTTGAACAGAAGCAGCCATGGCTCCTTCTTTCCGTCCACCTCCACATCCATCTTCACCGTGCAGGCGTTGATTTCCTCGCTCTCGTCCAGCTTATCCAGCTTGCCGGAGCGGCGCAGCGCCTTGACGGCGATGGTGGCAATGTCCATCAGGCAGACCGGCTTGGTCCTGCCGAGGCTCTTCCGCAGGGCAAGGTAGTCCTCGTAGGTTTCCTGCACCAGCGGGTCGGCAAAGCTCACGCTGTCGATGGTGGTCAGGAAAGTGGTGTGGCGGCAGTGATCCGACCAGTAGGTGTCGATCATGCGGATCTCGGTCAAGGTCGGGTCGCGGTGCTCGGAGCGGAAATAGGATTGGCAGAAGGCGATATCGTCCTCGTCCATTGCCAGCCCCAGTTCCCGCAGGAGCGCGGCAAGACCGGCGCGGTCGAGGGACGTAAAACCCTCCAGTACGCGCACGTTTGCCGGTGTTTCTGCCTGCATGGCAAGCGTTGCGGGCAGCTCCAGCGATGCCTCGCGCGCCTCGACCGGGTTGATGACGTATTTCTTGATTTTCGTCACGTCCGCATCGGTCAGCGCACCGTAGAGCAGGTAGACCTTTGCGGTGCGGATCAGCGGGCGCTCGGAGCGGGAGATGATCTGAATGCACTGCGCGGCGCTGTCGGCGCGCTGGTCGAACTGCCCGGGCAGATATTCGACCGCAAACACGGCTGCACCGTCTGTTGCAAAAGTATCCGAGACCAGGTCCAGCTGCGGCTCGGAGAACACGGTCCGCTTGGCATCTTCAAACAGCTCGGGGGTGATGTTTTCCGCATCGTAGCGATTGAGCAGGCGCACCCGTTCCAGACCGGTGATGCCGACCAGGTTCCGCAGCTCTGCGCAGAGCGCGTTTGCCTCGTGCGCCAGCTCCGGCTTTTTTTCAACATAGACTCTGTAAACCATTCAGTCCTCCTTCGCGGCAAGGGCGCGGGCGCCGATGTCATGCCGCCAGTATGCGTTTGCAAAGGAAATGTGCGAGACCTTTTCGTAAGCGGCGTCCACCGCGTCCCGCAGAGTAGGGGCGGTTGCGGTTACGCCGAGCACACGTCCGCCGGACGTCACAAGCTGCCCGTCCCGCAGGGCTGCGCCGGCAACATAGACCGAGGGTGCAAGTTCGGCGGGAATCGTAATCGGAAAGCCCTTTTGGTAGGCGAGCGGGTAGCCGTCCGACGCCATGACCACGCAGCAGGCGGCACCATCCCGGAATTTTACATCCGTGTCGGCAAGCGTTCCGGCTGCGGTTGCCTGCATCACGGTCAACAGGTCGCTTTCGAGCAGGGGCAGGACCACCTGCGTTTCGGGGTCACCGAAGCGGCAGTTGTATTCGATTACCTTCGGTCCGTCCGGTGTCAGCATCAGACCGAAATAGAGGCATCCGCGAAAGGTTCTGCCCTCGGCATTCATTGCGTGCATGGTCGGCAGAAAGATCTCCCGCATGCAGCGGTCGGCAATCTCCGGGGTGTAGTAAGGGTTCGGCGCGACTGTGCCCATGCCGCCGGTGTTGGGACCCGTGTCACCGTCGTGCGCGCGCTTGTGGTCCATCGAGGACACCATGGGCTTGACAACCGTTCCGTCGGTGAAGGCAAGGACCGACACCTCTGGACCGGTCAGAAACTCCTCAATGACCAGCTTTTCGCCGCTCTTGCCGAACTTTTTGTCCTGCATGGCTTCGCGCACGGCGCTTTTCGCCTCATCGCGCGTCATGGCAACCGTCACGCCCTTGCCGAGCGCCAGACCGTCCGCTTTGACAACGGTCGGAATCGGGGCGGTGTCCAGGTAGGCAAGCGCCGCTTCCATGCTGTCAAAGACTTCGTAGGCGGCGGTCGGAATGCCGGATTGCTTCATCAGGTTCTTGGAAAAGACCTTGCTACCCTCGATGATTGCTGCCCGTGCCGTCGGACCGAAGCAGGGGATTTCGAGCGCCTCCAGCCGGTCCACGCAGCCCAGCACCAGCGGGTCATCCGGCGCAACGACCGCGAAATCCACGCGCTTCTCTTCGGCAAATGCCGCAATCCGGTCGATTTCGCAGGCGCCGATCGGAACGCAGACCGCATCCGCTGCAATCCCGCCGTTTCCGGGGAGCGCGAAGATTGTCTCAACCGCCGGGTTTTCCTTCAGCTTTTTGATAATGGCGTGCTCTCTGCCGCCGCTGCCGACAACCAGAATTTTCATGTATCCTCCTCAGTGATGGAACAGCCGCATTCCTGTGAACGCCATGACCATGCCGTAGCGGTTTGCGCAATCGATGACCAGATCGTCACGGATGGAGCCGCCCGGCTCGGCAATGTAGGAAACGCCGCTCTTGTGTGCGCGCTCGATGTTGTCGCTGAACGGGAAGAAGGCATCCGACCCCAGCGACACGCCGGTGATACCGGCAAGATAGGTGCGGATTTCGGCATCTGTCAGCGGCTCGGGGCGGGCGGTGAAGTATTTCTGCCAGTTGCCATCGGCGCAAACGTCCTCCTCGTTTTTGTTGATATAGCCGTCAATCACGTTGTCGCGGTCGGGTCTGCCAAGCGAGGGCAGGAAGGGGAGGGCGAGCACCTTTTCGTGCTGGCGCAGGAACCAGGTGTCGGCTTTCCCGCCAGCCAGCCGCGTGCAGTGAATGCGGGACTGCTGACCGGCACCAACGCCGATTGCCTGCCCGTCATAGGCAAAGCAGACCGAGTTGGACTGCGTATATTTGAGCGTAATCAGCGAGATGATGAGGTCACGCACCGCTTCGGGTGGGAGCGTTTTGTTCTCGGTCACCGGATTGGCCAGGAGCGCCGGGTTCATCTCGAAATTGTTTCTGCCCTGCTCGAAGGTGATGCCATAGACCTGCTTGCGCTCAACCGGCGCGGGGGTGTAGTTCGGGTCGATTTCGACGATGTTGTAGTTTCCCTTTCGCTTGCTGCGCAGAATCTCCAGCGCCTCCGGCTCGTAACCGGGGGCAATGATGCCGTCCGAAACCTCGCGCTTGATCAGGGTTGCGGTGGTCACATCGCAAACGTCGGAGAGTGCCACCCAGTCACCGAAGGAGCACATCCGGTCGGTGCCGCGCGCGCGGGCATAGGCGCAGGCGAGCGGGGAGGCATCCAGCCCGGGAATGTCATCCACAAAGCAGGCTTTTTTCAGCGCATCGGGCAGCGGAATGCCAACCGCAGCCGAGGTCGGGCTGACATGCTTGAAGGAGGTGACGGCGGGAAGCCCCAGCGCGGCTTTCAGCTCCTTCACCAGCTGCCAGGAATTGAAGGCATCGAGAAAATTGATATACCCCGGCTTGCCGCACAGGATCCGGATCGGCAGCTCTTCGCCGCTCTCCATAAAGATCCGTGCAGGCTTCTGATTGGGGTTGCAGCCGTATTTCAGTTCAAATTCTTTCATATTTCCCTCACTTATTCCGGTTGATCAGGCGGTCTTCTTCTGCACCCGAGGCAAGGTCGGTGTACCGGACAAACAGCGAAATGCGGTTGTCGCGGTCGAGCGCATTCCACAGGTCATTCGTGAACGCGTCAATGTCGTTCGGAATCTCCACGCGCTCCGGTTCGCCCTGAAAGGTTGGAAGCGGGTTGCCGTCCCCGACATAGGTATGCAGGAAATGCCCGACGCCGGGGAGCGCCGCATAGTCAAAGGTATAGCGGTTGCAGGCAGACCCGGCAGCGTCGGCGCTTTTGAGAATGCTCATCGAATAGGAAAAATCGCCGCCTGCAAAGGAGACAAGCCCGCTGATGCGCGGGGTCAGGTTCGGGGCATCCGGCTCAAAGGCGCGCGCGGTCAGCGATTCGGAAAAGGTCTTCCCGGCAGCCAGCCCGTCGCGGACGGTGTCGGTCTGGTCGCCGTTGGTGACGATCAGGCGGTTCCCCAGTTTCCGCAGGGCGGCATAGATAATCAGGCTCGGGTCCTCGACCGCCGAGGCGTCAAACGGCTCGGTGAAGAGCACGCCGTCGCGCATGGAGAAGACCCGGTTGCGGCTGTTGGCGCTTCTGCCCATAATAAAGTAGGCGACAACGGCGTTTTTGCCGTCCATGCTTTTGCCGATGACAATGCCGCGCCCGACATAGCTGTTGCCGCTGATGCGGCTGGCAATCGGCTGCAGTTCATAAACGTTCATGCGTTTGACTCCTCGTGTAACAGTTTTTCCGACACCAGCTCTGCCGCAGCGGGCAGCAGCTTCCATTCAGCCAGCCGCATGACCCGCTTCTGCAGCGTTTCGGGGGTGTCGCCGGGGCGGACCGTCACTGTTTTTTGCAGAATGATTTCGCCGCCGTCCGGAATTTCGTTGACGTAATGCACCGTCGCGCCCGTGACCTTGACGCCCTTTTCAAGCGCCGCCTCATGCACGCGCAGTCCGTAAAAGCCCGCGCCGCAGAAGGAGGGAATCAGCGACGGATGGATGTTGATGATGCGATGGTCGTAGCGCGCGGCAAAAGCGGGGGAGAGGATGCAAAGGAACCCGGCAAGCACAATCAGCCCGATGCGATGCTCTTCAAACAGTTCCTCCATCCGGCACTCCATGCCGTCCTGTCCGAGCTGCGCTTTGGAAACTACCGCAGTCGGAATGCCGGCATTCGCCGCACGCGTCAGGGCATAGGCATCCGGCTTGTTGGAAAGGACCAGCGCCAGCCTGCCGCTGTGCAGCTTTCCTGCTTTTTCGGCATCGATCAGCGCCTGCAGGTTGGTGCCGCCGCCCGAGACGAGAACGGCAATGTTAATCTGCTTTGCGCTCATTTGATGGTAATCTTCTCGGCAGATTCGACGATCCGACCGATGACATAGGCATCCTCGCTGTTCTCGTGCAGAATCTGCAGCGCGCGGTCGACATCCTCGGGGGCGACCACAATGCTCATGCCGACACCCATGTTGAAGGTGTTGAACATGTCGCGCTCGCTGATGTCTCCGGTCTGCGCAATCAGATGGAAGATGGGCAGGACCCGCACGGCTGCGCGGTCGATTTCGGCACCCAGCCCGTCCGGAATGCTGCGCGGGATGTTCTCATAGAACCCGCCGCCGGTGATGTGGGAAATGCCCTTGACCTTAACCTGCTCCAGCAGTGCCAGGACCGGCTTGACATAGATTTTGGTCGGGGTCAGCAGAGTCTCGCCCAGCGACTTGCCGCCCAGAGCCGAGACCGGCGCCTGCAGGTCGCAGTTCTCCACGTCAAAGACCTTGCGCACCAGCGAAAAGCCGTTGGAGTGTACGCCGCTGGAGGGCAGGGCAAGGATAACGTCGCCCGCCCGCATGGATTTCTGGTCGATGATGCGGTCGCGGTCCACCACGCCGGTGCTGTAGCCTGCAAGGTCGTATTCGTTCTCGGGGTAGAAGCCCGGCATTTCGGCAGTTTCGCCGCCGATGAGCGCCGCACCTGCCTCCACGCAGCCGCGGCAGACACCTGCAACGATGTCCGCAATCCGTTCGGGGACATTCTTGCCGCAGGCGATGTAATCGAGGAAGAACAGCGGCTTTGCGCCGCAGCAGATGATGTCGTTGACGCACATGGCAACGCAGTCGATGCCGACCGTGTCAT
>USMO01000105.1 GCA_900555785.1 uncultured Eubacteriales bacterium
CTACCATAGGAGGCTCTTTTTTTCAATTGTCCGTTTTTAACGGACTTGTGCAAAATGGGGAAGGCTTTTCCTTATCTATTCTCCACTTCAAAACATCCAACTCCCTGCCTGGAGTTCGACGGGGGGACTGTTGGGGAGGGTGAGGGTGGCGGTGGTGCCTTGGGGGATTTCGATCTCATATGCAACGCGGTCCCCCTTATAGTACCAATGGACGCGCACCGTTCCGTAGGCGGTATCGATGGAGGTATCCGCAAAGCCGAGGCAACGGTCGGGGTGCGGGGCGATGTTGATATGGCGGTAGCCGGGGGCATTGGGGTCGGTCTTGATACCGCAGGCAACGCCGAAAATCCAGTCGAACACCGAGCCATAGGCATAATGGTTGAAGGAGTTCATGTTGGTGCTCCAGAAGGAGCCGTCCTCCTTGATGCTGTTCCAATGCTCCCACATGGTGGTGGCGCCGTGGCAGACCGAGTAGAGCCAGGAGGGGTTCTGCTCCTGCATCAGCAGGGTATAGGCGATGTCGGAATAGCCGTTTTCGGAGAGCGCATGGAGCAGGTAGGGGGTACCGACAAAGCCTGTGGTCATGCGGTTTCCGGCTTTCCGGATCAGCTCGACCAGCTTGGCGGCGAGCGCCGGGCGTTCGGTCTCCTCGCAGAGGTCGAAGTGCAGGATCAGCGTCAGGGCGGTCTGCGTCATGCCGCGGCGGACCGAGTCAACCGTTTCGTGCTTCCGCACCGTAACCTCGGTCAGCGGGAATTCTGCCTTCGGCATTCCTTTTTCCATGAAATAGTCGCGGAAGGCGGCGCGGACATTCCGGTAAAGCGTGCGGTATTCGGTCATGTCCTCGCCGAGCGCTTCTCCGGCTTTGACGAGCAGCGACGTGGAGTAGGCGAAGAACGCGGAGGCAATCAGGTCGTTCGAGGTGGCGCCGACATAGGAATCCTCTCCGGCATCCATGGCGAGCCAGTCGCCGTAGTGCATGCCGCCCAGCCACAGGAATTCCGCGGGGCCGGTGCTGTGCATATATTCCACCCATTTTTTCATAACCGGGAGGTTCCGCTTCAGGTCGGCTTTGTTGCCGTAGGCGAGGTAAAGCTCCCACGGCACCACGCAGGCAGCGTCGCCCCATGCCGCCGAGATGCGGGTGTCGCCGTTCTTGAGCGCCGCCGGGACCACGCCCTTGACCGCGCCCTCGGGGGTCTGCTCCAGCGCAACATCTCCCATCCATTTGCGGAAGAATTTTTCGGTGTTATAGTTGATAGCGCCCGTGCGGCAAAAGACCTGCGTGTCTCCCGTCCAGCCGAGGCGCTCGTCTCTCTGCGGGCAGTCGGTGGGAATGTCGAGATAGTTGCTCTTCTGGCCCCAGATGATGTTGTGGTAGAGCTGGTTGATCTTTTCGTTGCCGCAGAGGAAGTGCCCGGTGCGCTTCATATCGGAATGCACGGCAATGGCGCGGAAGGCTGCCGGGTCTGCCACATCAAAGGGGTATTCGGTCAGCCGGATGTAGCGGAAACCCTGGAAGGTATAGGACGGCTTGAAGACATCCTCTTCTCCGCTGCAGATGTAAATGTTTTCGTTCTTTGCCGAGCGGTAATTGGCATTGTAGAAGTTGCCGTCGCGGTCCAGCACCTCGCCGTGATGCATCACAATCCGGCTGCCGCGCGGGGCATGAATCCGGACCTCCACATAGCCGGTCAGGTTCTGCCCGAAGTCGATCACCAGCTCGTTTTTCGGCGTGCGGAGGACTGCAATCGGGGCGATCCGCTCGTGCTCGGTAATCCATTCGCCAACCTGCGGAATCAGCCGGGTCTTTACCGTGTCCTGCACCGCTTTGCCGACCGGTTCGACCGGCGCGGTCAGGTCGACCGTTTCGCCCATATAAATATCGGTCGAGAGCACCGGCGTTGTCAGAACATCCCAGCCGGGGGCAGTTGCAACCGTGTCGGCGGTGCCGTCGGCATAGGTCAGGGTCAGCGCGGCGATGAGGGACACGTGATCGGCGGTGTAATGGTTGTCGTGACCGTAGCCGATGCAGCCGACCGCCCAGCCCTGCCCGATACCGAACGAGAGCAGGTTCTCCCCGGCGCGGAGCATACCGGTGACATCGTAGGTCTGCACCTGGATGCGGTGTTTGTAGGATGTCCAGCCGGGTGTCAGGACGGCGTTCCCGATGCGTGCGCCGTTGAGTTCGGCGGTGTAGACCCCGATTGCGGATGCCTGAAGCGTTGCTTTTTTCAGCGGTTTGTTGCGGAGCGCGAAGGACTTTTGGTAGCGGTAGACTGCTACCCCCGCATCGCGCGGCGAGGTGATCCAGCAAGCATTGTTTAACATAAGGGACTCCTTTTCTGAAGTTTTTTTGTATTTGTGGAGGAGGATTGGTGGGGAGGTTGTGTGGTCTGTTTTTTCCGGCTTGGGTTGCCTGGATGGCTTGCTATCATTATAGCATAAAATTCCCCCCGTTTCAACCGGTTGAATAGGGGGTGATAATTGGTTTTTTCGGGGGGTGGAGGAATGGTGTGGCGGTTGACTTTGTGCGGAGTGAAAAAATATATTCCGTTATTTTGCACATTGACAAGTTGATATTTTTGTGGTATAATACAAATAGAATGTTCGTTATTCGTGCTTTTGAATAAAACAGAAACGAGATTCTTGTCGAAAACGACGAGTTTTGCTACAAGGTGACACGATGGGCTGATTGTGGCGTGGTACCTTCTTTTATTGTCCGTCTAAGTTGTTGGCTGACTCAGTGTCTCTGCCCGTCGGAGATCCCGCCTGCGGTTTGTGACGGTATGTAGTAAAATTGCCGGTAATACTGTGAAAAGTTACAAAAATATTCAGAGAGCTCTTGATTTTTTTGAAAATAATGGTATAATAAAAGCAGAGAGCCTGGAAAGGATGGAAGATTGCCCATGACCGATGAAAAGACGTTGAAAAATGATCAAGCGCCGTACTTTTTCCATCAGGGCGCGAGCGAGAAAGCCTATGAATACCTCGGGGCGCACCGGACCGGTGCGGACGTGATCTTCCGGGTCTGGGCACCGAATGCCGGAAGCGTGTCGGTGGTGGGGGATTTCTGCGCATGGGACCCATCCTGCTACCCGATGGAGCGCGTGACGAAGGGGGGCGTTTGGGAATGCGCAATCCCGGCAGAGACCGTGCCCGAGGGGAGCCTTTACAAATATTTTATCCGAAACGGCGCAAAGGAACTCTATAAAGCCGACCCTTACGGTGTTTCGATGCAATGCCCGCCGGAGACCGCAACGGTCTATCGGGAACTTGGCACTTACGATTGGCACGATTCCGGCTGGATGAACTGGCGGCGGGGAAAATTTGACCGCACGCATATCATGGAGCAGCCGCTGAATATCTATGAAGTACACCTCGGCTCCTGGAAACGGCACAAAGACGGTTCGGTGCTTTCCTATACCGAGCTTGCCGACGAGCTGGCACCTTATGTCAAGGCGATGGGATATACGCACATTGAGCTGATGCCGGTCAGCGAATACCCTTACGACGGCTCGTGGGGCTATCAGGTCTGCGGGTACTACGCACCGACGGCGCGCTACGGAACGCCGCACGATTTCATGACCTTTGTCGACCGCATGCACACGGCAGGCATCGGAGTCATCCTCGACTGGGTTCCGGCGCATTTCCCGAAGGATGCGCACGGGCTTTACGAATTTGACGGTCAGCCGCTCTACGAATATCAGGGCAAGGACCGCATGGAGCATGCCGGGTGGGGCACGCGGCGGTTTGACGTCGGGCGCGAGGAGGTGCAGAGTTTTCTGATCTCCAACGCGGTCTACTGGGCGGAGAAATACCATGTCGACGGTCTGCGCGTAGATGCGGTGGCGTCGATGCTCTATCTTGACTACGACAAGAATCCCGGGGAGTGGGTGCCGAACATTTACGGCGGCAACCAATGCCTGGAGGCAATCGCGTTTTTCCAGAAACTCAACAGCTGTTTCGTCAACAACTACCCGGATGTGATGACGGTTGCCGAGGAATCCACGGCATGGGCGAACGTTACCGGCTTTGAAAACGGCGGGTTGGGATTTACGCTCAAATGGAACATGGGCTGGATGAACGACACGCTCGCGTATGCCGTGGAGGACCCGCTCTGGCGCAAGGACCATCACGAACGCTTGACCTTCTCGCTGACCTACGCCTTTTCGGAGCGCTATATCCTGCCGATTTCGCATGACGAGGTGGTACACGGCAAGAAATCGTTCCTTGACCGAATGCCCGGGGAATATGACTGGAAATTCGCCGGCGTGCGGGTTTTCTTAGGCTGGATGATGACGCACCCCGGAAAAAAGCTGACCTTTATGAGCAGCGAAATCGGGCAGTTCCGAGAATGGGATTTTGCAGGCGCGGTGGAATGGTTTCTGCTGGATTATGACCGGCACGCGCAGCTGCAGCACTACGTGGCGGCGCTGAACCGGTTCTACCTGGCAACTCCGGCACTCTGGCAGCGGGATTCCGACTGGCAGGGCGGCTTTGAATGGATTGACGCAGACAACCGCGAGCAGAGCATCCTTTCCTACCGCCGACGGGACGCCGACGGGCGCGAGGTGGTGGTGCTCCTGAATTTTTTGCCGGTTGCAAGAGAGAATTTCCTGCTGGCGGTCCCGTATGCCGGGCGCTATGAGGAACTCTTCAATTCCGATGCTGCCGAGTTCGGCGGAACCGGGCTGCTCAATTCGGGTCCCCATAAGACCGAAAAAGCCCTGCTGCGAAACTACGGAAACGCCATCCGTATCACCGTCCCTCCCATGGCAGCGGTCCTCTTCCGCTGTACCCATAAAAATCCTGTGCGGAAAAAAACGACCAAACCAAAACTGCAATCTTAAAAAAATATCTGCCCCACCCCCTCAGTGAAAGTTCTGGGAGTGCTTAGAACCTTCTTGGGGGAAGGTTCTAAGCAAGGTTTGGGGCAGCGCCCCAAGGTCTTAAGCCCCAAGGTCTTGCCTTACAGAAACTACGAATCGGAGGTTGTTATGTTCAAGAAAAAAGAATGTGTTGCCATGCTGCTTGCGGGCGGGCAGGGCAGCAGACTTTACGCGCTGACCAAGAAGACCGCAAAGCCGTCCGTTCCGTTTGGCGGTAAATACCGAATCATCGATTTCACGCTTTCCAACTGCATCAACTCCGGCATGGACACCGTTGGCGTCCTGACACAGTATCAGCCGCTGATCCTCAACGACTATATCGGAAACGGTCTGCCGTGGGACCTCGACCGTAACTTCGGCGGTGTCAAAATCCTGCCACCCTACCAGGGGCAGAACGGCGCGGATTGGTACAAGGGCACCGCAAACGCCATCTGGCAGAACATGGAGTTTATCAACCGCTATAACGCGGAATACGTGCTGATCCTCTCGGGCGATCATATCTATAAAATGGACTACGCCCGCATGCTGAATTACCATAAACAGACCGGCGCAGACTGTACCATCGCGGTCATCGACGTCCCGCTGGAGGAGGCAAGCCGCTTCGGCATCATGAGCACGCACGAGGACGGCAGAATCTATAAATTCAGCGAGAAGCCGAAGAACCCCGATTCGACTAAAGCGTCGATGGGTATCTATATCTTTACCAAGGACAAACTGGAGAAATACCTGCGCGAGGACAGCGAGGACCCGGCATCCTCCAACGATTTTGGCAAGAACATCATTCCAACCATGCTGGCGGCAGGGGAGAAGATGATGGCGTATCCTTTTACGGGGTACTGGAAGGACGTCGGAACCATCCAGTCGCTATGGGAGGCGAATATGGACCTGCTGGGTGAACGCCCGGCGCTGAACCTGCGGGACGAGACCTGGCGAATCTACAGCCGGCATGAAGCGGCATCGCCGCAGTATATCGGCGCAAACGCAGAAGTGGACAATGCCAGCGTGACGGCAGGCTGCGACATCGACGGCTGCGTGCGGAACAGCGTGCTGGGCAGCGGCGTGCAGATTGAGACGGGCGCAATTGTGGAGGACAGCGTGCTGATGAACGACGTGACCGTGAAAGCGGGCGCAACGGTGCGCTATGCGATT
>USMO01000106.1 GCA_900555785.1 uncultured Eubacteriales bacterium
GTCCTGTTTTTTGAAAAATAGGTCAAAATGCAGCTCCTAAATTCAAATATTCCGCAAGGTGTGCGAACCACAAGATATGGTAACAAAAAAGCACAAGACCTACTAAATCTTGTGCTTTTTATGTTTTGTAGCTTTTTCGTACTACAAAGATGGCAGGGGCAGGAGGATTCGAACCCGCGACCCACGGTTTTGGAGACCGGTACTCTACCAGCTGAGCTATACCCCTATGTGCTTCACAGCATAGATTATTATAGCACACTTTTCTCCGAATTGCAAGTCCTTTTTCAAAAAAATTTCCGGTTTGGAGCGAAAAACTTTTCTCCCGTCCCGCGCCGGACCGAAAACGCGGTCAGGTCCTCCCCGGAATGCCGGCTTTGCGGAACCGGTAGGGCGTGGTCCCCTTCGCCTGCCGGAATTTGGCGATGAAATACGCCGGTGTCGAAAACCCAACCTGCAATGCTATGTCGGTCACGCTCAAATCGGTTGTCAGCAGCAGCTTTTCTGCCTCCCGCAGGCGAACGCCGCAGACGTAATCCGGAAACGAGCATTTCATCGTCCGGGCAAACAGCCGGGAGACTGCCACCGGGCTGATTCCGCACACGTCCGCAACGTCCCGCTCGCTGATGTCCGCAAAGTGTGCCCGGATATACGCAAGCGCGGTCTGCATCGTCTCCCGGTCAGCAGGAGGGGTCCGGTCCCGCATCCAGGGGCAGGTCTCCCGCCAGCGCCGCAACAGGAACAGGATGACCCGAATCACGTCCGCGCGCAGGCTCAGCTCGTAGCCGAACAGATGCCCCTCCCATTCTGCCATCATGCGCGGCAGAATCGTCGGAATTTCGGTATCCTCCAGTTCCTCCGGCGAGAAGACCGACTGCCGCTCGGTGGATTGCTCCATCAGGGTCAGCGCGTAGCCGAATTCCGCGCCGGTCTGCTCGACGGAGATCAGCATCTGCGGCAAAAATTTGACCACAATGTATTCGCTGGGACCGCCCTCGTAGTACACGTTGTGCGCGTCCCCCGCCTGAATGACGGTCAGCCCGCCCGGCACCAAAAGGGTGCTGCGGTTGCCGATATACACCCTCGCTGTGCCGGAAAGACCGAACAGCAGCTCGGTATAGTCGTGATAATGCATATTCTCGTGATGCTGAGACGGGCGCAGCAAACGGATCCGGATGCATTCAATTGGCAGAACCTCCCCGCCCCGCCGGACCATCCCCTCATCGTAAATCATGATGCCTCCTTGAAAAAAATTGATATTTCAGGATAAAAATATTATAGCATATTTTCCGCGTTTGTGCTATACTTTTCTTGAAAATAATCCGGAAAACCGGAAAAAACGATATAAAGGAGAGCAAAAAAATGATACGTGTTCTGGTTTGGAACGAATTTCAGCACGAAAAAAAGAGCGAAACGGTCAAAAAAGTCTATCCGAACGGAATCCATACGGTAATCGCCGATTTTCTTCGCTGCGATGACATCGAGGTCGAAACCGCTACGCTGGACGACGAAAACTGCGGCATCACCAAGGAACGGCTGGACAAAACCGATGTTCTGATCTGGTGGGGACACATGGCACATGACAAGGTTCCGGACGAGGTGGTTACGCTGGTCCGCGACGCAGTACTCACCGGCATGGGCATGATCTTCCTGCACTCGGCGCACCACTCCAAGCCCTTCCGCGCGCTGCTGGGCACCTCCTGCAACCTGACCTGGCGGGAATCCGGCGACAGTGAGCGGCTCTGGGTCATCGAGCCGTCCCATCCCATCACCCGTGGCATCGACCGCACCTTCACGCTGGAACATGAGGAAACCTACGGCGAGCCGTTCGTCATCCCCACGCCTGATAAACTCCTGCTTATCGGCACCTATTCCGGCGGCGAGGTCTTCCGCTCCGGCTGCCTCTGGGAGCGCGGAAACGGCAAGATTTTCTATCTCCAGCCCGGCCATGAGAGCTTCCCGACCTTCTATGTACCCGAGATTCAGACCATCATCAAGAATGCGGTCCGCTTTGTAGCGCCGACTTATCGGGAATACATCACCTGCCCGAACGTTCGCTTCATCACCGATGACGAACCGTACGTGAAATAATCAAAAGTAAAATCAATTCTTATTCTAAAAGGAGATCGAACAATGGCAAAACTGATTAAAATCGGCATCATCGGCTGCGGCGGCATTGCCAACGGCAAACATATGCCGGCACTGGCAAAGGTCGAGGATGCGGAAATGATCGCGTTCTGCGACATCATCCCCGAGCGCGCCGAAAAGGCTGCAAAAGAGTTCGGAACACCGGACGCAAAGGTCTACACCGACTACCGCGAACTGCTGAAGGACAAGACGATTGATGTTGTTCATGTCTGCACGCCGAACCGTTCGCACAGCTTCATCACGGTGGATGCGCTGGAGGCAGGCAAGCACGTCATGTGCGAAAAGCCGATGGCAATCAACTCTGCCGAGGCGCAGAAGATGCTGGACGCAGCAAAGCGCACCGGCAAGAAGCTGTCGATCGGCTACCAGAACCGCTTCCGTGACGATTCGCTTTACCTGAAGAAGGAAGCCGAGGACGGCACGTTCGGCGACATCTATTTTGCAAAGGCAACCGCAATCCGCCGCCGCGCGGTCCCGACCTGGGGCGTGTTCCTCAACGAATACGAGCAGGGCGGCGGTCCGCTGATCGACATCGGCACGCATGCGCTCGACCTGACCCTTTGGATGATGAACAACTACAAGCCGAAGTATTGCGTCGGTACCGCTTATCACAAGCTGAACAACGACACCGACCAGGCAAACATGTGGGGCAACTGGGAGCCGGAGAAGTTCACGGTTGAGGATTCGGCTTTCGGCTTTGTGGTCATGGAGAACGGCGCGACCATCATGCTGGAGTCCTCCTGGGCGCTGAACACGCTGGACGTGCGCGAAGCGACCACTGCATTCTGCGGCACCAAAGCGGGTGCGGACATGATCGGCGGCGTGCGCATCAACGGCGTACGCAACGGCCGGCAGTACGTGCTGGAGCCGAACTTCAAGGTCGGCGGCGTTGCATTCAATGACGGTAAGAAGAACGAAGGTCCCGCTGACCGTGAGGAGCGCCTCTGGATTGAGGCGGTCCGCAACGACACCGCGCCGATTACCCTGCCCGAGCAGGCATTCTGCGTCACGCGGATTCTCGAAGGCATCTATACCTCTGCAAAGACCGGCGAAATCTACAGGTTCTGAGGAAAAAGGGCTCTTTGACAATCGTCGGGGTGGAAAAATCTGACGAACCGGTAAGAAGCCGTTGAACAGCATAGGGAAAGCGTCACAAAGCATATCCCCACTCCCACCCCAAAAGCAAATGATTGCCCCTGGGCAAAAGAGCGGTTACCGCACACGTCACAAGTGCGATAGCCGCTCTTTTTGTCAAATTCGCACCGCGTCTTACCACGCAGCACGGAAAGTTCAGAAGCACGGTCAACAAACCCCGGCTGAGGAAAGTTCGGGGATGATGAGGGAGGTTTGGAGGGAGAAGCGTCGCGAAGCGACGGTAGCGGCTTGCCGCGTTGGGGTCATCTTCGAAAGGGGGCTCCTTCTCCCTCCAAGGTCTTCTCTCCCCCTCCCTACCTCTTCCGCAGGATTACAATCAAGCCGGGGTAGTTTGCCTCGGTCTCGTAGCCTTGGGCAAGGTAGGCGCGCTGGTATTTTTCCCAGTTGCTGTAGCGCGCGTCAATGACAACATAGTCGACATCCGGCTCGTTGTTGTGATACGCCAGCTCGTAAATCTCGGCGCGGTCCGCTAAATGCGCCAGAAGGAAGGTCGAACAGCACACCGATGCATCGTCCGGAACCGTGTCCAGAATCTCCTCCATCTTTGCAAAGGTCTCCCTGTCGCGGACCCAGCGCGTCCGGTAATTGGATAATACCGGGGTCACCGAATACAGATAGAAGCAAAGCGTGCAGGCGCAGGCAATCCCCAGCAGCGTCCGTTTCACTCCAGCCATCCCCAGATCAGGAAGATTCAGGATGAGTGCGTAGAACAGGAACGCCGCAATGCCGAAATGATACTGAAAGCCAATGTTGTACTGATACTGATAATACGTCAGGAAATTGATCAGCACCGGAGCCAGCAGCAGCCAGCGCGACGTCTTTTTGACGCAAAACGGCAGCATCCCCAGCGGCAGGAACAGCTGAAAGAAATAGGTCACCTTTTCCCAGGAGGATTTCGATGTTGTGAACAGCTGCGTGAGCAGGTAGCCCGGATTCAGCAGCGCGGTCTTCACCGCACCGAGCAGCCCGTCCTCCCGGTTGTAAATCAGGTTGTCAAACCGGCTGACCATCATCCCCAGCCCGTATTTTTTCAGCAGATACGCCGAAAGCGCAAAGTACCCGCCCGCCAGAACGGCAAGCCCGATCCCCTGCGCGTATTTTCGCCGCCCGAGGATCACGTACAGCGCAAAAAACAGCAGATAAACCGCTGCGTCCTCCTTCACCGACAGCACCAGAAGCGCCGAGAAAACCATCGGAATCGGGTGCCGCGTCTCGAAGAAATAGAACGTCAGCAGCAGAAACAGCGTCAGGAAACAGTTTTCGTGAATGTCGTAAAAGCACCCCGTGCTGATTGCCGGGTAAAAGGCATACAGCAGCCCGACAACCGCGGTTACTTTGCCCGACAGCCGGAAATGCCTGCAGAGCAGCAGCACCGGAATGATGCCCAGCATCAGCACGACAGCCTGTCCGATTTGCAGCGTCTCCGGCGTTGGAAACAGGCACCACGCGGGGTACAGCAGATACCAGACCGGCGAGATGTGGACCGCAAAATGCGACAGCAGCCGGTCGCGCTCCGAGGTGCAGAGCGGCAGCCCCGTCCGCTTCATGTTGCAGAACATGTTGACGAACAGACCGAAATCGAAATTCGGGGACGAGAATGTCCGGTAGCGCAGAACGGTAATCGTTGAGATGACCGCGCAGGAGCCGACCGCTGCCAGCACCGCCACGCAGACCGCCCATTTGCGCGGCAGGCAGATGCGATTCAGCAACTGCCGGTTTTCCCGCAGGGTGTACAGCAGAAACAGGCAATAGACCAGCGCGACCGCCAGCAAAAACAGGATGCCGTACTGATTCTCCCCCGTTGGCGCGTTCGCCAGCCAGACGCCGACGCAAGCGGTTGCGCCGCCAATGAGGAACCAGGAGTCGGTCTGCAGCCGCCACCGCCGCAGGACCAGCGCCACGACGGAAAATGCGGCAAAGAGAACGGCAATCCAAAACAGCATCCCCTGCAGGGAGGCGTCCTGCCCCCAGGCGAGCTGCGCAAACTCCCGGTTTCCGAAGAGCCGGTACGCCGACACGCAGCACCACGCTGCCACCAGGCGGCAAAACAGCCGGTTCAGCGTCCATGGGGATGCGGCTTTCTCTTCCCGTGTCATGTCAGTCCTCCTTTCCTTCCGCAGGGGCTGCCGGCGTGGAAAGACCGACAACGCTGTCGACCGGCAGGCTGAATGCAATGCCCTGCGCCGGTGTCTTCAGCCCAACGCTGCGGTACAGCGCGTGCAGAATGTCGTCCTTGATCTCTCTCGGAACCAGAATCATGACCATCTCTTTCTCCGGCTGAATCGTGATCTTGAAAAACGTCTCGGCTTCCTTCGCGGCGGTTCCTCTGGCAAACATAACCGTCCCGCCTCTCGCGCCAAATTCCTTTGCCGCATCCATCACCGCGTCCGAAAAACCCGCGTCCACTATGCAAACAATGACCTCATGCGTGTACTCCATACTCTTCTCCTTTCACAGCAGCAAGATGTGGGGGTAGGGCGAAGACCTTGGGGCGCTGCCCCAAGCCCCGCCTAAACCTTTCTTGAAAGAA
>USMO01000107.1 GCA_900555785.1 uncultured Eubacteriales bacterium
GGAGGGGGTACCGCCGGTCGTTTGGCGAAACGCGGCAGCGGGCGGGGACCGGTGAGGCGGTTGCATTGCCGGTCCTTCTATGATAGGATTATGATTTCCAAGAGAACTGCGTGAGCGTTCCGGCAGTCTGAAGCCCTTCGAAATTGCCCTGGCGCAGGACCTCGTAAACGCCGACGGCAACCGAATTGGAAAGATTCAGCGAGCGCAGACCCTCCCGCATCGGGAGCCGCACGCAGCGGTCGGGATGCGCATGGAGAAATGCTTCGGGCAGCCCCTTTGTTTCCTTCCCAAAGAAGAGAAAGACCGGGTTCGGGTAGCGGATTTCGGTATAGAGATGCGGCGCTTTGGTGGAAAAACAGTAAAAATCCGCGTCCGGATGCCGGGCGAAAAAGTCGTCAAGACTGTCATAATAGGTGATGTCGAGATAGTGCCAGTAATCCAGCCCGGCGCGCTTGAGTTTGCGGTCATCGATTGCAAAACCGAGCGGGCGGATGAGATGCAGCGCGGCGCCGGTTGCGGCGCAGGTGCGGGCGATGTTGCCGGTGTTTTGGGGAATTTCCGGCTCATGGAGCACGATATTGATCGGTTTCATTGTCGTTCCTCGTTTTCTTTCGGATGCCAATAGGATAGCACATTTTTTGCCGTTTCGCAAGTACCCGGAATGAAAAAGGCAGAATATTGATAAAATTTACAAAATAGAATAGCTTTTGAAAAGAATACCTGCTATAATTAAAAAGTTAGAATTTTGACAGCACCGTCCGGTGCGGAAAGGACTGCTCATGTCTCTCATAACCAAACTGTTCGGGACCTACAGCCAGCATCAACTGAAAAAAGTGAATGTCATCGCTGACCGCGTGGACGCGCTGGCAGAGAAATATGCCGCAATGTCGAACGAGGAGCTGCGCGGGACAACCGAAAAGCTGAAAGCACGCTATGCGGCAGGGGAAACGCTGGACGACCTTTTGCCGGATGCGTTCGCGGCGGTCCGCGAAGCCGATGACCGCGTGCTGGGCAAGCGTCCCTTCCGCGTGCAGGTAGTGGGCGGTATTGTGCTCCATCAGGGCAGAATTGCCGAAATGAAGACCGGTGAAGGCAAGACACTGGTGGCAACCCTTCCGGCATACCTGAACGCTCTGACGGGCGAGGGTGTGCATATCGTAACGGTCAACGACTACCTGGCGCGGGTCGGCGCCGAGGAAATGGGTCGCGTTTACGAATTTATGGGGCTGACAACGGGGCTGGTCGTTCACGGGCAGTCGAACGCCGAAAAGCACGCGGCATACAATGCGGATATTACCTACGGGACCAACAACGAATACGGTTTTGACTATCTGCGGGACAATATGGTCATCTATAAGGAGCAGATGGTCCAGCGCGGGCACGCGTTTGCGATTGTGGACGAGGTGGACTCCATTCTGATCGATGAAGCGCGGACGCCGCTGATCATTTCCGGCGCGGGCGAGCAGGTCAGCGACCTGTACGAGCGCACCGACCGGCTGGTCCGCTCGATGAAGAAGTTCGTAATCAAGGAACTGGATGACAAGGAGACGCACGACGATATTGACGCGGATTATATCGTTGACGAAAAGGCAAACAACGCCGTTCTGACGGCGAAAGGCTCGAAGAAAGCCGAGGAGTATTTCGGCATCAGCTGCCTGTCGGACGAAGAGAATATCATGCTGGCGCACCATGTCAACCAGGCAATCCGCGCGCACGGCTGCATGCACCGCGACGTGGACTATGTGGTCAACGAAAACGGCGTGATCATCGTCGACAGCTTCACCGGGCGTCTGATGCCCGGGCGGCGGTATTCGGACGGTCTGCACCAGGCAATTGAAGCCAAGGAAGGCGTGCAGATTCAGAAAGAGAACAAGACGCTGGCAACCATCACCTTCCAGAACTATTTCCGCATGTACGGCAAGCTCTCGGGCATGACCGGTACGGCACTGACCGAGGAAGACGAGTTCCGCGAAATCTACAAGCTGGATGTCATTGAGATTCCGACCAACAAGCCCATGATCCGCGACGATCACCCCGATGCGGTCTACCGCAGCCTGAAGGGCAAGTACAACGCGATTGTGGAGCAGGTCAAAGAGTGCCATGCGAAGGGGCAGCCGGTGCTGGTCGGTACCATTTCCATCGACAAATCCGAGGAGCTGTCGCGGATGCTGCGGAATGCGGGCATCCCGCATACGGTGCTGAACGCAAAGTACCATGCCAAAGAGGCTGCAATCGTTGCGCAGGCGGGAAAATTCGGCGCAGTGACGATTTCCACCAACATGGCAGGGCGCGGTACCGATATTCTGCTGGGCGGCAACCCGGAGTTTATGGCAAAAGAGGAGATGCGCGCAAAGGGCATTCCCGAGGAATATATCGCACGCTGCACCGGCATGACCGACACCGATGACGAGGCGCTGATCGAGGCGCGGAAGCTGTTCCACGGGCTGGTGGAGAAGCACCGCGTGGAAATTGAGCCGGAAGCGGCAAAGGTCAAGGCTGTGGGCGGTCTGTTTATCCTTGGCACCGAGCGGCACGAAAGCCGCCGGATTGACAACCAGCTGCGCGGACGGTCCGGGCGGCAGGGGGACCCGGGCGAATCAAAGTTCTTCCTTTCGATGGAGGACGATCTGATGCGCCTGTTCGGCACCGAGCGGTTCCAGGGGATTGTCGATGCACTGAAGATGCCGGAGGATATGCCGATTGACGCGAAGATTCTGTCCAACGCCATCGAGCGCGCGCAGAAGCGGATTGAGGCGGCAAACTTCAAGCGGAGAAAGTACGTCCTGTCCTATGACGACGTGATGAACCAGCAGCGGACGCTGATTTACAACCAGCGGCGCGAGGTGCTGGACGGCGAGAACATTTCGCCCACCATTCAGCGCATGATCGGCGAGACCGTAGGGGAGATGGTGACCTTCTTCACCGGCGGCGACGCACCGGCGCACGATTGGAACCTGGACGGTCTGCGGGCGCATTTCCTGGGGTATCTGACAACGGATGAGGACTTCCGCTACAGCGAGGACGAGCTGAAGAAGCTGTCGCGCGAGGAACTGACCGAAATGCTGACCAACCGGGCGCTGGACCGCTATCGTGAAAAGGAAACGCTGTTCGGCTCCGAGGTCTTCCGTGAAGTGGAGCGCGCGGTTCTGCTGCGCAATGTCGACTCCGCATGGATGGAGCACATCGACACGATGGAGGACCTCAAGAACAACGTCGGTCTGCAGGCATACGCGCAGAGAGACCCGGTCACCGAATACCGGATTCAGGGCGCGGAGCTGTTTGACAATATGGTGAACGACATTCGCCAGAACACCGTTCGCATGATCCTGACGGTTGTGCCGCGCCCGCAGGAGACGATTCGCCGGGTGCAGGTTGCAAAGCCTGTTACCGAGGGGTTTGAGGGCGGCGAGAACCGCAGAACCGTGGTGAAAAAGAACATTCCGTCAGTCGCAAAGGAAACGGTCGGCAGAAACGATCCCTGCCCGTGCGGCAGCGGAAAGAAATACAAAAACTGCTGCATGCGGAAGAACACGCCGCAGCAGTAAACCGGAACAGGAAAGGAGATGCATATTATGGGATTCGGATGGCTGTTTTTGGGATATGTTATCTCCTTCCTGCTTTATTCGGTCGCCGGCATGCTGAATGTCGGGTTTCTCGCGCATGCGGTGGGGTACCTGCTGATGCTGCGCGGGCTGTACGAATTGCGGAAATACCGGCGGGAGTTCCTGCTGCCGCTGGCGGTGGTCTGCCTCTTGCTGCCGATCACGGCCTGGGACGCACTGCGGGAACTGAGCGAGACGTTTCTGTGGCGTCTGCCGTTCCTGACCGCGACCGCAACAACCGTTGTGGCATGGGTGGATTTCGGCTTGCTGCTGGCATTCCATTTTTCGCTTTACTATGCGATTTCCGTGATTGCCCGGAGCGTTGAGCTGCCCCGGACTGTGCGGGACGCGATGTTTGACACGATTGTCGGCGCGGGGTATGCGGTGCTTTACATCGTTTCCAGGCTGCCGGTGCTTGCGTCGGTTGCGGCGCAGTTCAGCGTTCCGCTGACCGTGTTTCTCCTGTTCTGGCGTATCTGCGACCTTTGCCTGCTCATTTCCTGCTGTAAGAACATCTGCCCGGCAGGGGACGAGGACGTGGCGCCGCGCCGCTACCGCTGGGAGTTCCTGAACCGGCTGGGCGATTCGTTTGCGCGCAATTTTCACCGCGCGGCGGATTCCGCCCGGCAGGGCTATGAGGAAAACCTGCGGAAAAAGCAGGAACGGAAAAGACGGAAGTAAAGGAGGACAGACCGGATATGTATAAGCAAAAAAGCCTGGGCTTCCTTTGGATTTTTTTGGGAATCTGTTTCCTTTGGGATCCGATTGTCGGCGTTGCCGATTTTCTGCCGGACCTGATCGGCTGGCTGTTCATCATTGTGGGGCTTTCCTCACTGGCAGACCTGAACGACGATCTTGCCGCCGCACAGCAGAGCTTTCGCAGAATGCTTTGGGTGGGGCTGGCGCGGATTGCGGCAGAGCTGCTGGTTTACGTCTTTCTCGGCAACACGGCAGACGAACTGAACCCGTATGAGGCATCGGTGTGGACGTTGCTGCTTGCCTTTTCCCTGGCAGTGCTGGAGGTCTGGTTCCTGCTGCCTGCATTCCGCAGTTTCTGGCGGGGGATTGCAACGCTTTCCGAATGCGGCGGCGCGCGCAACAGTCTGGCAACTCCGGACCGGGGCGGCAAGAGCCTGTGCGACCGGATGCAGCGCGTGACGGCGGTTTTCGTCATTCTGCATGCGGTGCTGACGGTTCTGCCGGAGCTGACGGTGCTGTCGGTTTTCGTGCAGGAGGGTGTCTACAACACGGCGCTGTTCCGGTTCCGCGAGCTGTTCCGCTTAGGTGCCGGAGCGGTCTCCGGCGTGGCGGGTCTGGTCTTTTTGATTGCCTGGGGGCGCTTCTACGGTGCATGGTGCCGGGAGGTTGCCTGGCTGGAGAGCCTGCGGCTGCGGTATGAGCGCGAGGTCCTGCCGGACACCGGGCTGCTGCTTGGGCGGCGCGTTGGGGCAGGTTTTGCATTCTTCCGTGTCGGCGTTCTGCTGAGTGCAAATCTATCCATCCTGTTTTTCGAATTTCTGCCCGACTGGGGCTGCGTGCTGGTGGTGCTGTGCGGCTGCATGATTCTGGGCAATCTGCTGCAGGGCAGTTCGATGCTCATCGGAGTCGGTCTGTCGGTTGCGGTGGTCGGCGTTCCGCGCACGCTGCTCAATGTGCGGTATCTGCGCAGTTTTGTCCCGCGCGATTCGCTGTATCTGCCCGAGGCATACGAGCGGTACCTGCCGGTCTGCATTCTGGCTTCAATCGAAGCGGTTCTGACGGCGCTGTTCGTCGGCTGCGTGCTGCTTTGCGTCATCCGGATGGAAAAGCGGTTTACTGCCTCGGAGGATGCAATCTCCCGCATGACGGCAGAGCGGGACCTGCAGGCAAGGCGCAGGCGCGCGGGGCTGATTATGCTGTTTGTCGTGCTTTCTGCCGGCGCAAAGATCGCGGAAATCTTTCTGCAGCCGCGTTTCGGCTGGATCTGGATGGTCCAGTTTGCGCTTTCGATGGTCGTGTTCGCGCTGTTCAGCGGGCTTTTGACCGATGTTGCAGAATCCGTTCACGGTGCATATCAGACGGAGGAGAAGACCGAACGGTAACGGAGTTGTGGGGACCGCTGAAACGGTCCCCGAAGAAAGAGAGGTTGACGTGTTCAGTATTGATCGAATGCCGGACTGTCTGACGGCGGCGCTGCCCGCGCTTGGGATTGACGGGGCGCGGCTGGAGCTGACGACTCTTG
>USMO01000108.1 GCA_900555785.1 uncultured Eubacteriales bacterium
GCTTCTCCCTCCAAACCTCCCTCATCCTCCCCGAACTTTCCTGAGCCGGGGTTTGTGTACAGTGCTTCTGAACTTTCCGTGCTGCGGGGCGAGACGCGGTGCGGCGAACGGGAGGGGCACAAACCCCGGCTCAGGAAAGTTTTTGGTGGATTTGGGCGGTGCAAAGTTTATAAAGAGAGCGGCTATCGCACTTCATTGGAGGGGCGGTAGGCGCTCTTTTTGCCCTGGGGCAAAAATTCGCTGGGGTGAGGGCGGGGAAAAAGGACCCCGGTGCAGGGCACCGGGGTCCACGGAGATGATGGGGCGAAGGGGTCAGATTGCTGCGTAGCGGTCGATGATGGATTCGGTCTGCATAGGGAGGGATGCGAGAATTTCCTGCAGCGAGGATTGGAAACGGGCATGCAGGCTGGCGCTGAGGTCCGGATTTTCGTCTGCGACCAGCAGGGCAGCCAGACCGAAGGCTGCGGCGGTTGAAAGCGGGGCGCTGAGGGGGAAGGCAGCCGACAGCTGGTAGGAAAGTTGGTCGGGGAGCGCGACTGCGCCCTTTTGATTTGCCTTCCGGTAAGCGTTTTCAACGGGTTCGCACTGTCTGCAGACCATTGCCAGCAGGTAGCCGCTATGCTCCCGGTAATCGGCGTTCACGGTAGAATCGCTCGAGCTCAGTTCGCCCGCGAGGTGCAGAGCTGCCTGAAAGACCTGTTCGTTTGTCATGGGTTTGGCATCAGGCGGTTGCGGTAGAGTAGGTGATTTTCAGTTCGACCAGCTCCTGCGGGTAGACCACCTTTGCGCCGTAGAGGTGCAGCCCCTTAACGGCATCGGCAAAGCGGGATTCCGGGCGGTATGCCTCAACCTCGGAGAGCTGCTCCGCAAACGCGATTGCGCGGTGAGTCCGGGCAAGGCAGCGGTAGGTTTTGGTTTTCGCTGTGGAATCCTCCACCGTCACGATCTGGTTGGAAACGTAGATTTTGCAGCCTGCGATTGAGCCGATGTAGCCGCGCTCCAGGCACTCGGTGTTATCGGTGCAGAGTGCCGCCTTTTCCTTGAGAATCTGCGCTGCGACTGCGGGCGCGACTTCGACCGAGATGTCGTTCGGGTCGGTGACGTTCTGCGCAAAGAGCAGGGTCCGCGCGTCGATGATGGCGTTGATGATGTCGGAGGCGCCGGTCGGCGTGCAGGCAACGGTTTTGCCGGCGTTTTTAATCAGCGAATAGACGTAGGAATCCGCGGTTGCCGCGAGCGTTGCCGCCGCGGTGCGGACTGCTGCGTTCATCATCTCAGGGCGGGACTGCACGCGGTCGAGGTCGTCAAGCTGGAAATTGAAATACTTCGCCTGGTCGACCGTCAGCTCCTTCACGTAGTCAGAGAGCGTGGCAGGCGCGGAGATGTCGGTGTTTTTGGTATAATCCGAGACCGTGACGGGAATCAGCCCACAGATTTTGACGGTGCTGCCCTTTTCCTTGATGTCGCCTTCGTACTGCCGGTTGCAGTTTGCAACGCCGACATATTTTGCGTCCAATGCGTGCAGGAGCGATTCACTCCAAATCTGGGGAATAAAACTGGATACTGCCATGATAAAAATTCCTTTCTGATTTTAAAATTTGTTTGTGTGTGCGGATGCCGTCAATGCCATTTCTGCATGGACAGCAGGATATTGCTGTAGTTCTCCCGAACCTCGTCGCGGCTCATGCGCCGGACCTCCTCGGGAGAGAAATAGCCGGGTGCCTCCTGTCCGAGTTCGCCTGACGAACGGGCAAGGTTGCGGCGGTTGCTGTCCTTGGCTGCCTGTTCCAGCCGCTCCCGCCGCCGTTCGGCAAGGGCAAACGCAGCCGGAAGCGGGACCCCGTCGCGCACCGCGTTCCAGACCTCATCCGGAACGGAGGAGAGCGGCGTTTCGGGGTACAGGTCCCGAAATTCGGCGCATTCGCGCCCCAGCCGGAAGGAGACCGACTCCTTCCGCGCCAGCTCCTCGCGCAGGCGTGTCAGTTCTTCCCGGAGCCTTGAAAGCTCCGCAGAATCAGCCGGATCAGCTCCCGGATCAGGAGCACCGCCCGCAGCAGCAGGAGCACCAGCCGGAGCAGCCGGTATCCCAGCTGCGCCAGCCGGTTCCACTTCTGCCCGGAGGGGGACGTCCTGCTCCGGAGCAGCCTCCGCAGTCTGCGTATCGTCCAGCGCAGCCGCACCGTCCAGTTCGTTTGTGTTTTCATTCATCCGTATGTTCCTTTCCTTTCTCTTCAACGCTTCGGAGCAGCGAGTTCCGGTCGGTAATGCAGCCGTCCGGCAGGTGCTCCAGGTATTGGGTTACGGTAATATGCCCGCGTTCCAGCAGGCGGTCGAGCAGGGAAACGGTTGCCGACGGCGTAAAGCGGTCGATGCTGCCGGTCTCTGCGGTTGCGTGCAGCAACTCCTCCCGCAGCTGCCGGTAATCCACCGGGTATGCCGCCACGCCGCCGCCTTCCCGCACCGGGAGCAGACGCTCCTGCGGCGAATATGCGCACAGCATGTCAGCCCAGATCTCCGCCAGTTCTCCCAGGCAGCGGTTGAAACGCGCGCTGACCTGACCGAGCCCGATGCGCGACGCCTGCTGCAGGGCAAGGATTGCACTGGTGTTGGAGGCTTCCGCATCGCCCAGAGCCGATTCGGTTGCGCCCATCATGCCCTTGGTGTTCTCCACCACGCTGTTAATCAGCTCCAGATACCCGTCTTCCAGCTGCCCAACCCCGACCACCGACACCGCGTCGGCAACGTTCCCGCCGCCCATCGCGGCAATTGCCTCGCCGACCTCGTTGCTCCATTCGGGAATCCGGGATTTGTCGTAGATGATTTTGGAAAACGCCGTGTCGGTCATGTGCTTCATAACCATTGCATAGGCTGCGTTGATGTAGCGCTGGTTCGGAATCATCTCACTCACCGGCGAGGTTCCGTGGCAGGAGTCGCGCGTCGGAATCCAATGGAACCGCGCAATCGGGTAATGGCGCAGCCCGGTCTCGGTGCGGCGCAGCAGCTTGGTGCGGGTCGATTTCTCGCAGACAACCTGCCCGTTTTCGCGCCGGAACAGCAACAGGTAGGTCGCTTTTCCATCCTGTTCGGACGAGACCTGCGAGCCGTCCTCCGGTTCGGTGTCGGGCTGAATCTTCATAGCGTCCGCATGGCTCATGCCGTTCTGCTTGGCTTCCTTCCGCAGCGATGTGACCGGGGCGCGCCCGGAGAGCAGAATCCATTCCTGGCTCTGCACGTCATCCAGCGTCGGGTCGGCAGGAAAATAGCCGGTGCTGCGAATCAGATCGGTCCGAATATCGCCGCAAAAGGGCTGCCCGCACAGGCAGGCGTTGTCCCACCAGCAGTAAAAGATGCCGTCGCCGGTCAGTGCCGCGTCCAGCAGCGCGCGCCCGGAAAGCTCGTCAATGCGGCTGTGCGTAAAGCGGTAAGCGGCGTTCCGGTTGAGCAGTTCCAGCCCTGCCGAAACGCTGTCCCGCAGCGCCGAGTTGCCGAGAAACGGCAGCCGGTCGTCGGTGTAGTGGACCGAAAGCTCCTGCGGCGCAATCGCACCGATCAGGTGGTCGAGAATCCGGCGAATGATGTTGAAGACGGGGCGGGGGAGCCCGTCATCCGCCGCGGTCCATTGTTCCCCGCGGTAAAATTTTTCGTTCCGGCGTACCGTCTCATAAAGCCCGATACGCCGCTTGTAAGCCTTGCCCGCCTCGTAGAGCTGCCACGCGGCGGTGCTGGGGTCCTGTTTCATAACTGTACTCCTTTCAGATGGTGACGCTGACCGTCAGCGCGTAAATGCGCGCCCTCGCCGTTCCGGAGACCGTCACGCGGTAGCGCAGAAAGCGGAACCGCCCGGTGCCGAAGCGACCGTCGAAAAACTCCGGTGCCTCGGTATCCCGCCCGGTGAACCGCAGTTCGTATCCCGCGCGGTCGTTCTCAACCGTGAGCCGGATCTGCGCGCCGCCGGTATTGGCGCACAGCGCGGCATAGCCGGCGCGTTTGATATGCTCCGGGGAGGAGAAGTCGAGGTATGCGCTCAGGTAGGATGCCTCAAAGGGCTGCCCGTCGTCGGCGGTCAGAGCGTCGTCGAATTTTGCAATCCTGCCGGTCGCCGTCGTAAAGCCGGGGCTGCCCTGGCAGTCAATCAGACCGTTTGCGTCAATACCGGTATAGCGGATCCAGCAAGTGCCCTCCGGGTCGGAGAGCCAGACGGTCCCGCCCGTGTCGGTGGTGTCGCGAATCCAGATGCGGTTCTCGCGGTCGGACCAATGCAGGACCGAATGGCGCAGCACCGCCTCCGGAAAGCGGTCCGAAAGCGCGTCCGAGATCATCGTCATCGTGCAGATGTCGGAATCGCTGCCGACCAGGCTGATGCGCCCGACCCCGACCGGCGAGAGCACGACCGGCACGCCCCGGCAGAGCACGGCACCTTCTTCGACCGCGCAGCCGATGCCGGTTTGGTACAGCACAACCTCCATTGCGTCGCTCTGCGCCTGCGGATGCCGGAGAATCCACATCCCGATGTCCGAGAAGACCAGCATCCGGTCCAGGTGCTGCAGCGCGGCGGTAATGGGATGCTCGGGGCTGCCGAGCGTGAACATGTCCTCCGCACGGAAGTAGAGCGCATCCGAGGCGGGATAGCACTGCCGGGAGCCCGCCAGCATGTCATCGCTGACCGCTGCGGTGCGGAAGACCCGGTAGGTGCTCCTGCCGCCGTAGGTCAGAAGCGTTTCGTGGTAGCCGTCTTTGTAGACTGCCCCGCAGCCGGCGCGCAGCACCGTAGAGCGGTTGCTGAAGATGCTGTCCAGGTCAAACGCAATCAGAACCTCCCCGCCGGTTGCATAGGAGGCGGGAATGGTGACCGTGGAGGAAGGCGACGTGAAGGTGTAATTCGAAATCGACGTGCCGTTCACCCGGACCGACTGAATCCGCGAAGCCGTAAAGGGCAGCTGAAAGACCTGCGAGGCGGTCGAATTGGCGTAATGGACCCGCAGGCTGTTGCAAAGCAGATTGCGGGTCTCGTTGACCTCGCCCATCTGCGCCGGGTGCCAGTTCTTGCCGTAGAGCGGCACATACCCCTGCGCGGAGACGAACAGCCCGGTCTCGGGCTGAAAGCGCAGCATGGTGTAGCTGTCCGTCACATAGAGCGAATCGCGGAACCGGAAGAACGAGACCCGTCCGTTCGAGGCAGACATGGTGTAAAGCTGAACCGGCGCCGTGTCGGTCTGCGAGAGCCGGTAGAGTACGGTTCCCGCCACAAAGAAGACATAGCTGGTGCCGGAAAAGCTGCCCTCCCAGTAGCCCCGGATTGCGCCGGTGCTCTGTATCACGGTTTCGAAGCCGCAGCGCTTTTCCAGCGACCCGTCGGGCAGAATCCGGAAGTTTTTCATCTCGGATGCGCCCGAATCGGAGAGCTTGACGGCGCTGTGAACCCCGGCAAAGGCGGTTATGCGCTTGGTCGTAACCGTGCGGCGGCTGTCATGAATTGGCATGGCATGAAAAGATCCTCCTTTGATAATTTTCGGTTCCTGCCCGGCACACGGAAAACCGGGCAGGGGGCAGCGCCTAAAAGGGCAGACTGCCTGTTTTGCGTTTGGGGAAACGGAAATTGCGGTCCGGCAGGTCGTCCTCCCGCGCGGCGGCAAACCGGCTCATCAGCGCGTAGCGCAATGCTTCCGGCGCGTGCGTGACCGTATGCGGCTCATCGGACGCATCCTCCGGGCGCGCGGCG
>USMO01000109.1 GCA_900555785.1 uncultured Eubacteriales bacterium
GAAACATTGCTCTACTACGTCAACGATGCCGCATCGGATGCGTTCATTTATGTCTACGATGCGGAAAACGGAACTGCAACTCCGCGCTCCTATACGTCCATTGCGTATTACACCAAGGAGTTGGGATCTCTGCTGTTCTCCCAGTACGGATTTGCAATCTTCAACAACAACGTCAGATACTACTACACGGTTGATGACAATAACAACGTCACGCTCTACCACCTGGATGAGAACGCTACGAACAAGAACCGCTACGGTTATGTTGTGGAGAACTTCGGAACGCTTTCCGATATCAAGGAGTACAATGGCAAGACCTATTACAAGAACGACGGATTTGCCATCAGCTTTGTCCGTGCGGAAGCGACTAAGGGGCTGTATCCTGTGTTGGTGGATTCCCAGAAAGAGTTGTACGCACCGATTGAAAAGCTGACCTTTGCGCCTTCCGGCAGTGACGAATTCTCCGTTTCGGGTACGGTTGTCATCAACGGAACGAACTACTCCTGCACGGTCGTCAGAACGATAACGGACGGAAAGACGGAAACCTACCTTACCATTGGTTATTTCCGCTTTGACATTACCATCAGCTATCAGGGAACAGGTGTCGGAAGCGACTCGCAGAGCACCTATGAGGTTACGGGGCTGTCCTATGTGATGACCATGCCTTCGTACAACTACCTCTATTATCTCTACTACATCTACCAGATGATGGGCTCCAGTGCCGCAAGTCAGTTCCCCAACACCTACGGAACCGTCACGCTCTGCACCGAGTACGGCGAGGACGGTAAGGTGACCTCCAGCTACCTCAACGCAACCTTCGGGGAGAATTCCAAGTATCTGGAAAGCGACGGAACGATGATTACCACTGTGGATCATGCGGAGTTGGTTTCGCTTGGCAACAACTATTACAGCGCAACCTTTACGGGAAAGGACAACTACAAGTATACCATCATTTTGACCCGCCGCGCATTCTCCGTGTTCCAGACCTACGGCTACAGCGTTTACGCGCTGCTCCGCGAGGAGACGGTGAACGCAAACGATGGTTATCAGGTAACGGTTTCCCGCGTGATTGCATCGGATATGAACATTTCCACAGGTGCATACTTCTCCTTCGGTCTCTCCAAGGACGGTGTGGCTTTGACTACCGACAACGTTATGCTCAACGACGGCAAGCTGTACTATGTCGTTCGGGAGAAGGACGAAAACGGAAAGATCATCTCCACTGCCTACTATCAGCTGGATCTGAAGGAAAAGAGCTCCGAGATCATCGGCGGAGAGGAAGACGCAAAGAATCAGCCGCTGCCGGTATACGAGAGTGCAACGGTCACAAAGACCGAGGCAACAACGGTTTATACGGCGGATGAGGGCTACTATGTGGACATTCTCCCCGAGAACAAGGTGCTTCTGATGGCACAGAGAGCCTCCAAGGATGTGGACGGAAAGCCGGCATACAACTCCATTCTGATTGCGGAATGCACGTATGATGCCGAGACCGGTGTTTACACACTCAAGGCAACCAACGACTACACCTACACGGTCAAGGTGACCGACGGCGTTGCAACTGTTACGGCAGAAGCAACCGCTAAGGAAGCCTGATCTGTCGGAGAGCCGATACAAGCAAAACAGCGCCCCCGGGAATCTTCCCGGGGGCGCTGTTTTGACGGAGGGTAACGGAAATAGGAAACAAAAAGCGTCCATACCTTGGCATGGACGCTTTTTTCGGTTGGGCTTGCCCGGCAAGTGTGCCGGAATCAGTACAGGACCTCTCCGGTGAAAATCAGCTTGGTGTCGCCCGTCAGGGTCACGCCCGCATCCGTATAGCGGACAATCAGGTTCCCGCCCCGGACTTTGACCGTAATGTCGCGGTCCTTTTCGCAATACCCGTTTTCCACCGCCGCAACCACCGCCGCACACGCGCCGCTGCCGCAGGCATAGGTCTCGCCGTTGCCGCGCTCGAACACGCGCATTTTCAGCGTGACGGGATTGACGACCCGCACAAATTCGGTGTTGACCCGTTCCGGAAATTCCGGCGCGTTTTCAAATGCGGGACCCAATTCCCGCAGGGGAAGTGTGTCGATGCGGTCACAGAAGGTGACGCAATGCGGGTTGCCCATGGAAACGCAGGTCACGCGGTATTCCTGCCCCAGGACCGTCAGCGGCACGTTGACCGCTTTTTCTCCGGGGAAGGTGCAGGGCAGCGCCGCAGGGGTCAGCACCGCGCGCCCCATGTCAACGGTGACGGAGGAAACCGCCCCGTCGGTCAGATAGAGCTTCAGTTGGTGGACGCCGCCGTCGGTCTCCACGCAAACCGTGTCGCCCGAAACATATCCCGTGTCATGCAGGTATTTTCCGACGTTGCGCAGGCTGTTTCCGGCAACCTGCCCGCGGCTGCCGTCCCGGTTGAAGACCCGCATCCTGCAATCCGCAACCCGGCTTTTTTCCAGGAGCACCAGCCCGTAGGCGCCGATGCCGTAATGCCGGTTGCAGAGCGTGATACTCAGCGATTCCGGGCAGGTGATGCTGCCGTCAAAATTCTCCACAAAGATGTAGTCGTCTCCGGTTGCCTCCATTTTGGCAAACCGCAGCTGCGCGCGTTCGGTGCGCATATGGTTGATGTCCACCAGCTCCGTGTTGTCGCACCGGTAGCCCGCCGCAATGATGTCTGCCATCGCGTTTGCGGTGTCAAGCGAGGTGAAGCAGGGGACCCCTGCCTGCATGGCGCGGCGGTGCAGCTTGACATAAAGGTCAACCGTGGAGTCATATGCCGCACCGGTATAAACGATGTAGCCGATTTTTCCGCTGTCCAGCAGCCGGAAAACGCCGTCGCCTTCGGCAATGGAGGGAATGACGGTCACATCGATGCCGAGCGCCCCGATCGCCACAGCGGTGTCCGGCGTGGCAAACAGGCGCATTCCGAGCATTTCCAGTTTTTCCGCAAGGGCAAGCACCTCCGTGCGGTCGTGTTCCTCTACGCTGAGGAGCACACCGGTCTCTTTTCCGGGAGCCGGTGCCACAGGGGATAGCCCCGCTGCGGTCAACCCCTTGAACAGCGCTTCGTTCAGCGTTCTTCCGATGCCAAGGACCTCACCGGTGGATTTCATTTCCGGCCCTAAGTAGGAATTGGCATCGGTCAGCTTTTCAAACGAGAAGACCGGCACCTTGACGGCAAAATAGGGCGGTGTCTTGCAAAGTCCCGTTCCGAAGCCCAGGTCCTTTACGGCGGTTCCGGTCATGACCCGCGTGGCAAGATCCACCATCGGGACGCCGGTAACTTTGCTGATATAGGGGACCGTGCGGGAAGCGCGGGGGTTCACTTCGATTACGTAAAGTTCGTTCTGCCAGATCAGGTACTGGATGTTCACCAGCCCCTTGGTGCCAAGCGAGAGCGCCAGCTTTTCGGAGCATTCGATGATGCGCTGCATCATGATGTCGCTGATGTTGTAGGGCGGGTAAACGGCAATGGAGTCGCCGCTGTGTACGCCTGCCCGTTCGATGTGCTGCATGACGCCCGGAATCAGCACGTCCTTGCCGTCGGAGATCACGTCCACTTCCAGCTCGGAGCCCATCATGTATTTGTCCACCAGCACGGGGTTCTCAATTCCGTTCTGCAGGATTCGCCGCATATAGCGCCGCAGATGTTCCTCGTTGTGCACGATGGTCATGTTCTGCCCGCCGATGACATAGGAGGGACGCAGCAGCACCGGGTAGCCGAGGCGTTTTGCAGCCGCAGCGGCTTCTTCCTCGGTCAGCACGCCGCAGCCCTGGGGGCGCTTGATGCCGTATTTCTCCAAGAGGGCGTCAAACCGTTCCCGGTCCTCCGCAATGTCGATTCCCTCTGCGGAGGTGCCGAGAATCGGAATGCCGTGGCGGTCCAGGAATCCGGTCAGGCGGATGGCGGTCTGCCCGCCGAATGCCACCACAACGCCGACAGGCTTTTCGACCTCGATGATGTTCATCACATCCTCCGCGCAGAGCGGCTCGAAGTACAGCCGGTCTGCCGTGTCGTAGTCCGTGGAGACGGTTTCCGGGTTGTTGTTGACGATTACCACATCGTAGCCGAGCTTTTTCAGCGTCCAGACGCAATGCACCGAGGAATAATCAAATTCGATTCCCTGCCCGATCCGGATCGGACCGGACCCGAGCACCATTACGCAGGGCTTGCCGGAGCGTGTCAGCTCCCGCGCCTCGCATATGCGGTCGTAGGTGGAGTAAAAATACGGGGTCGCAGCGGAGAATTCCGCGCCGCAGGTGTCCACCATTTTGTAGGATGCCGCAACATGCGGGAGCTCCGTGACACCTGCAATCCGCCGGATGGCAGAATCGGGATACCCCAGTTTTTTTGCGGTTTCGTAAAGAGCAGGGGAGAGCCCGGCTGCCAGCTCCTTTTCCAGCTCAGCCAGATGCTGCAGCTTGTAAATAAAGAAGAGGTCGATGCGGGTGATCTCGTGAATCCTTTGCGGAGTGATGCCGCGCTTCAGCGCTTCAAACACCGTGAAAATCCGGTGGTCGTCCCGGTCGGCAAGGCGGTCCTCCACATCGCGGCCGTCCACAGGGGCGGCATTCAGGGTGTCCAGCGAAATCTCTGCTCCGCGCACCGCTTTCATCAGCGCCGCCTCAAAGTTGGAGCCGATCGCCATGACCTCGCCGGTGGCTTTCATCTGGGTGCCGAGTTTCCGGCTGATGCCCGCGAACTTGTCAAAGGGCCATTTGGGAAATTTGACCACCACATAGTCCAGCGCCGGCTCAAAGCAGGCACAGGTCTTGCCCGTGATGTCATTGCGAATTTCATCGAGGGTGTAGCCGAGGGCGATTTTGGTGGTGATTTTGGCAATCGGGTATCCGGTTGCCTTGCTGGCAAGCGCAGAAGAACGCGAAACGCGCGGGTTGACCTCGATGACCGCGTATTCAAAGGAATCCGGGTTCAGGGCGAACTGGCAGTTGCAGCCGCCGACAATTCCAAGGGAGGAAATGATTTCAAGCGAGGCGCTGCGCAGCATCTGCAGCTCCCGGTCCGAAAGGGTGAGCGCCGGTGCCACGACAATGCTGTCTCCGGTGTGTACGCCGACCGGGTCCACATTCTCCATGCTGCAAACGGCAATCACGTTGCCGCGCGCATCCCGCATGGTCTCAAATTCAATCTCTTTCCAGCCGTAAATATACCGTTCTACCAGAATCTGCGAGATGGGGGAGGCATCCAGCCCGGTTTTTGCAACTTCTGCCAGCTCTTCGGGATTGTCCGCTACGCCGCCGCCCGCCCCGCCGAGGGTGAACGCCGGGCGCACGATGACGGGATAGCCGATTCGCTCCGCTACCTCCAGCGCTGCCGTTACGGTATGCGCAATGTCCGAGGGGACGGTCGGCTGCCCGATCTTCTCCATGGCTTCCTTGAACAGCTCCCGGTCTTCCGCGCAGTCAATCGCTGCGGCATCGGTTCCGAGCAGACGCACGCCGTGCTCCTGCAGGAATCCGTCTTTGGAAAGCTGCATGGCAAGCGTAAGCCCGGTCTGACCGCCCAGCCCTGCAAGCAGGCTGTCCGGCTGTTCCCGGATAATGATCCGCCGGAGCGTTTCCGTGTTCAGCGGTTCCAGGTATATTTCGTCCGCGAGTGCCTTGTCGGTCATGATGGTGGCGGGGTTGGAGTTGACCAGCACCACGTTGATGCCCGCTTGCTT
>USMO01000110.1 GCA_900555785.1 uncultured Eubacteriales bacterium
GAGTAAGCGCAGAACACAGGCTGCATCGCGGCTGCCCCCCGCCAAACCGCCCGCAGCCGGAATCCGCTTCTCCAACAGCACCGTCACTCCGCCGCCAAGCCCGCTGCAAGTCAAAAACCGCTCGGCAGCGCGCCAGGCAAGGTTCCGGCTGTCAACCGGAATGTCCCCGCCGCCGGTCACCTGCAGGTGAATGCCGGACCCAGCCGGGTCAAAGCAGACCCGCACCGGGTCCCCCAGCTCCAGGGACTGCATCACCCCGTCAATCCGGTGATAGCCGTCTGACTGCCGCCCGATGACATCCAAAAAAAGATTGATCTTTGCCCGCGCAATTCCGTCCGCAGCCGCCAGCCGCTCCATAAAAGCCCTCCCGGAACCGTAATTTTTCCGATTTCCTTATTATTGTATCACATCGCGCGCGGTTTTGCAAGACAAAACCGAAATTTCATTGTAAATATCCTGTGAAAACCCTTGACGAAACCGCAAAAATGGTATACAATATAAGGGAGAGTAACCAGGAAAGGCAGGAAGACTTATGAACGAAACCGAACAAAAGGGTCCCGGCAAAAAGCTCGTAATTGGCGCGGTCCTTTACGCCGTCCTTTTCTTTCTGATCATTGCACTGTCCAACCTTTCGGCCATCAACAGCTTTCTGGCAAGGCTCCTTGACATCCTCGCGCCTGTCCTGCTCGGGCTTTGCATTGCTTACCTGATTAACCCTCTGTTCCGGCTCTTTGAGCGACGGGCATTTTCGCGCGTCCGCCCGGTTGCGCTGCGGCGTGCGCTCTCCCTGCTCCTGACCTATGCGGTCGTCCTGGCGCTCATCGCCGGGCTGATTCTGCTGATCATCCCGCAGCTGATTGACAGCGTGAAAACTTTCAGCGGGAACCTCAATAACCACATCGATTCGCTGGTCGACCAGCTCAACAGCTTCATCGCCTGGGCAAACGGCAAGCTGCCCGCCGGAACGGACGGCTCCGCGCCCCTCAAGCCGCTGGACCGCGCCGCCGTGCTGGAGAAATTCAACGGGCTGCTCGAATCCCTGATTCAACTGCTGAAGAACAACATGAACTCCGGCAGCATCTCGCACATCATCTCCATTCTCAGCCAGACCGCCTCGGTTGTGACCGACATCATTCTTGCCATTTTCATCTCGCTCTATATTCTGGCAACCAAGGAGCTGCGGTATGCGCAGGTTGCCAAGCTGCGCCTTGCCTGGATTCCGGAGCACGTCAACCGCATCATCACCCGCGTGCTCACCATCGCGGACCACTCCTTCGGCGGCTTTCTGCGCGGTAAACTGCTGGATTCGACCATCGTCGGCATCCTGGTCTACCTCTTCTGCCTGATTGCCCGCATCCAGAACCCGCTGCTGATTGCGGTCATCGTCGGCATCACCGACATTGTGCCGGTCATCGGTCCGTTCATCGGGGTCATCCCGTCGGCAGTCATCATCCTGCTGACCGACCCCATCAAGGTCATTTTCTTCCTCATCGCCATTCTGGTCATCCAGCAGATCGACGGCAACATCATCGCCCCCAAGATTCTCGGAGACAACACCGGTGTTTCCTCGCTCTGCGTCATGATTGCCATCATCCTGATGGGCTCCCTGTGGGGGCTGGTCGGCATGATTGTCGGCGTGCCGCTCTTTGCAACGGTACTGGAACTGCTGAAAATCTGGATCGGGCGGCGCCTGGACCAGAAAGGGCTGCCGAACGAAACGGAAAACTACTATGCCCGCGACGCGCTCTCCGCAACGCCGGAATCCGCACGCGGCATCCGCAAAAAGAAGCGTCAGGCGCAGCCGGTGCCGGAGACGGACCCCCAGTCCGGCGCGGGTCCCCTTTCCCGGACGGAACGGCTGCGGCTGGGAACCTTCTCGCTTGCCGTGCAGCACGGGCTGTTCCACGCGCTCTCGGATGAAGCACTGGACGCCTTTGCAGCGGACGAAGCCGTCTTCCTCTCCAAAATGAACGCCCTGCCCGACCACCCGATGACACCGGAGGTCATGCCGGACGCTGCACCGGAGGAACCGACACCCGAATCCCCCGCAGAACCGGCTGACCCGACCGAGCCGGCTGACCCGGTCACCCCGACCGACCCGACTGTCTCCGAAGGAGGTGCCGACCGTGAACCGTAACCGTTCTTTCCGCAGCAAAGCGCTGATCGGCATCATCGTTTACGCCGTGCTGTTCCTCGGGCTGCTGCTGGTCATCAACCGCACCAAGCTGGGAACCTGGATGGACAGCGTTCTGCTGCTGTTCCGTCCGATTCTCATCGGCTTTGCGCTCGCCTACCTGCTCAATCCCTTCTTCCGCTTCTACGAGCGAAAGCTGCTCTACCGCATGCACCCGATGGGGCTGCGGCGCGGCGTTGCCCTTTTCCTGACCTACCTGACCCTGTTTGCCATCATCGGTCTGCTGCTTCTCCTGATTCTGCCGTCGCTCTACGACAGCCTGAGGCGTTTCTTCTATAATTATGACAGCTATGTCACCTCGGCTGTCCACCAGTTCAACCGCGTGCTGGAGAATATCGAAGTCTTCTTTGACAGCATCGGCATCAGGCAGAGTTTCATTAAATACCTCGACATTGAGGAGGTCCGGCAAACGCTGTCGCTCGCCTTCTTCAACTATGAAAAGATCATCGAGACCTTCGGCAAGTGGATGAGCAGCGGAAACGGCTCCATCTTCGGAACGGTTTCGTCCATCGTCAGCGTTGCGGCAGACATTCTCTTTGCGCTCTTCATCTCGCTTTACCTGCTCTCCACCAAGGAGCAGCGGTATGCGCAGATTATGCGGCTGCGGCGCGCGCTGTTCTCCGACCGTGTCAATGCCTACATCACAAGGCTTTGCACGATTGCCGACCGCTCCTTCGGCGGCTTTCTGGAGGGCAAGGTGGTGGATTCCATCATCATCGGTCTGATGACCTATGTTGCGGTGCTGATCTTCCGCATCCCCTATCCGGCGCTGGTTGCAACCATCGTTGGCGTGACGAACATCCTGCCCTTCTTCGGCCCGATTCTCGGCGCGATTCCGACCTCGGTTATTGTGCTGCTGACCGAGCCCTCAAAGGTGCTGACGCTCCTGATTATCATCGTCATCATCCAGCAGATCGACGGCAATATCATCGGTCCGAAGATTCTCGGCAACAACACCGGCGTTTCCTCGCTCTGCGTACTGATTGCGATCTCGGTCATGGGCTCGGTCGGCGGTTTTGTCGGCATGCTGCTCGGCGTTCCGCTGTTCGCAACGGTTCTGGCACTGACCGAAGAACGGCTGACCCGGCGGCTGCGGTCACGCGGGCTGTCCTCGGCAACCGAGAACTATTACCCCGCCGATTCGATGGTCGACCCGGCAGACGACCTGCAAAGCCGGAGCGACAGGCTGGTGCGCCGCCTGGAAAAGCACTACCTGCGCATGCTGGTGCGCGAGCGCAACGGCGACACGCTGACGCGGCGGGAACTGCTTCACAAAAAGGTCTACCAGGCCGGGCGCAAGCTGCACCTGCTGCCGGAACTTTCCGACAACGTGCTGGTCCAGTTCAGCGTGGAAGAAGCTGCCCGCGAGGTTGTCGCGGAGGCAGCGGAAAAGTGACCCGGCAAATCCGTTCAATCTATCTCCTTTACGAAAGGAAGGCATATCATATGGAAAACATGAAAAAAGGCGGGATTTCGGTTGAAACCGAACACATTTTCCCCGTCATCAAAAAATGGCTCTACTCGGAAAAAGACATCTTTCTGCGGGAGATCGTCTCCAACGCTTGCGATGCGGTGACCAAGCTGCGCAGGCTCGCCTCGCTCGGTCAGTACGATGCCGGCGACGAGACCTACCGCATTGACGTCACGCTTGACAAGGATGCCAAGACCCTGACCGTTTCCGACAACGGCATCGGCATGACCGCCGATGAAGTAGACCGCTATATCTGCCAGATCGCCCTGTCCGGCGCGCTGGAATTTGTTCAGAAATACGAGGGTGACAACAAGAACAACGGCATCATCGGGCATTTCGGTCTGGGCTTCTATTCGGCGTTCATGGTCAGCGATTCGGTTGATGTCATCACCAAATCCTACACCGGCGCACCGGCGGTCAGGTGGACCTGCACAGGTGACGGGCAGTATGAGATGACCGACGGCGAGCGCGAAGGACACGGCACCTCGGTTGTGATGCACATCTCCGATGAGGAGAACGAATACCTGGAAAAGTTCAAGCTCGAGGGCATCCTCGACCGCTACTGTGCCTTCATGCCGGTTGACATCTACTTCAATGTGGAAGGCGAAGAGCCGCCCAAGTCCGAGGACGGCAAAGAGCCAGAGTCGCCGAAGCCGGTCAACGACACACACCCGCTCTGGCTCAAGAACCCCTCCGAATGCACGCCCGAGGAATACAAGGATTTTTACCGCAAGGTCTTCCACGACTACCGCGAGCCGCTGTTCTGGATTCACATCAACGCCGACTACCCGCTCAACTTCCGCGGCATCCTCTATTTCCCCAAGCTGACCAACGAATACGAATCAATTGAAGGTCAGGTCAAGCTCTACTACAACCAGGTCTTCGTTGCCGACAATATCAAGGAAGTCATTCCCGAATACCTGCTGATGCTCAAAGGCGTTCTGGACTGCCCCGAGCTGCCGCTGAACGTCTCGCGCAGCTATCTGCAGAACAACACCTATGTCTCCAAAGTCTCCGCGCACATCGTCAAAAAGGTTGCGGACAAGCTCTGCAGCCTGTGCAACACGGCGCGCGAGGAATACGAAAAGGTCTGGGGCGACATCCGCACTTTTGTGGAATATGCCTGCATGCGCGACCGCAAGTTCTGGGACCGCGTGAAGGATGCGCTGCTCCTGAACCTGACAAACGGCAAGACCGTGACCCTGCCCGAATACCTCGAGGCAGCCAAGGAAAAGCACGCCAACACGGTCTACTACACCACCGACCGCGCGGCACAGGCTCAGTATATCGCACTGTTTGAAGCCGAGGGGCTGCAGGTTGCGGTCCTGGACAAGCAGCTGGACACGCAGTTTGTCTCGATGATTGAGACCTACGACACGGATGTCAAGTACCGCCGGATTGATGCGGACGTTGCGGCATCACTCAAGGGCGACGGCGAGGCTGCCGAGGACCCCACGCTGATAGAGCTGTTCCGCAAGGCTGCCGGCGATGACAAGCTGAAGGTGGAGTTTGCATCGCTCAAGGATGCGAACGTTCCGCTGCTGCTGACGCTCTCCGAGGAATCCCGCCGCATGGATGACATGATGCGACTCTACGGCATGGCAGGCGGCATGCCTGCCGACAACACGCTGACGGTCAACCTCTCCTCCCCGCTGATCGGGAAGCTGAAGGACATGGACGGCGAAAAGAAACAGACCGCTGCAGCGTATCTCTATCGCCTGGCGCTGCTCTCTCAGCGCAAACTGACTGCGGACGAGCTGAAGCAGTTCCTCTCCGAAAGCTACGGCATTCTCGGAATGCTCTGACCGATGGAAGACCTGCAGGCATACACACCCGAGGAGATTATTCTTGCCAATCTGACCGAACTGACCGGGCGCCAGGCGGCGTTTCGTGAGCAGCAGCGCGCACATCTGCGGGAGCTGGCAACCGAAATTTCTGCCGGCATGCAGGACGGCGCCGCCTACCTTTCCATGCTTGCCGATCACGGCGCC
>USMO01000111.1 GCA_900555785.1 uncultured Eubacteriales bacterium
AGGGAGGACCATCCGAAAGGGTCCTCCCTCTCCCTCCAAGGTCTTCCCCCACCCTTCACTCCGAAATCACACTGTCGAGGTCGGACGTGACGCAGAGATTGTAGAAGTAGAGCTTGCCGAACTTGCTCCGGTCGCAAAGAAGATGCTTCCGGGCGCTGTGCTCCAGCATCACGCGGCGGAGGTTGACCTCCTCAACCGAGGGGTCGGACACGCGACCGTCATCGGAAAGCCCGCGACAGGAGAAAAAGCAAATGTCCGCATTGATCGCCGCGATGAACTGCTCTGCCTGCGCGCCAACATAGGAATAGGAGTTGTTCAGCATCTTGCCGCCCGTGCAATAGTTGCAGAGCCCGGCTTCGGCAAGCGCAAGCGCGGTTTTCGCACCGCTCGTGACAACCGTCAAATCCTTTTTCGTCGCCAAAAACGGAACCAGGTGAAACGCGCTCGTCGAGCCGTCCAGCAGGACCACCATCCCGTCCTCCACCAGCGCCGCCGCCTGCCGTCCCATCGCCGTCTTTGCCGCGCTTTTTTCGTTTTCCCGGAAAATGAACGGGATCAGTGTCTCTGCGCCGTCCGGCAGGACCGCACCGCCGTAGACCTTGTGGATCAGCCCTTTCCCGTCCAGCTCGGTCAGGTCGCGCCGGACCGTCGGCTCGCTGACATATAGGACCGCGCTCAACCGCGCAACGCTGATTTTCGGATTCTGCCGCAGCAGCTCCAGTATCCGCTCCTGACGTTCACTAATGGTCATGATGTACTCCTTTTGTGGTGTGTTATTAAAGACCTTGGGCGTTGCCCAAACCCACTTGGAACCTTCTTATAAGAAGGTTCTAAGAACTCCAAGAATTTTTAATGAGGAGGATGGGGGACTGGACACCGTAGGGGGATTGCTTTGGGGGAACGATGTGCTGTTTGGAACGTGTACTATAATACTCTTTTGTCCGTCATAGATAGTGTGTGATTGCACTGCCTCTGAATATCGGAGATCTCGCCCGCAGGGGCGCCAGCAGGCGGGATCTCCGAACGACAGAGGCAGGTCAATCAAAAAATCCCTTTATTGCAAGTTCTTGGGGTTCTTAGGGGGACTTCTTTCAAGAAGCCCCCTAAGCGGGGTTCGGGGCAGCGCCCGAGGTCTTCCCCCTGACGATTCGCCGCTCACGCATGATTATTTGTCAACTTTTCCGGCGGGACTTGATTATTTGACCGATTTCAGATATGATTATAGCATAAAAAAACAGCCGCGTCAAGAGATTCGCGGCGAAAGGAAGGATTTTTATGGCATTTGAATTGCAGGAACTGCTCAACCACCCCGAGGGCGTGAAGTGCGCGTGCGGGAAGGTGCATAAAGCGGGCTTTTCCCACGTCATCATTGAGTCGGGCGCAATCAGGCGCGTGCCGGACGTCGTGCGTTCTTACGGCGCAAAGAAGGTCTTTCTGCTGGCGGACCGGAACACCTACGCCGCAGCGGGCGAGCGGATTGCCGCAATCCTTGCCGAGGCGGGCATTCCCTGCACGGTCTACTGCCTGCCGGGCGAGGAGCGCATCGAGCCGGACGAGCACGCGGTCGGGTCGGTTGCGATGCATTTTGACTACGCGTGCGACCTGATTCTCGGCGTTGGCTCCGGCGTGGTCAACGACATCGGCAAGATCATTGCAAACCTGACCGGGCGGCAGTACGTCATTTTCGGCACGGCACCGTCGATGGACGGGTACGCGTCCGCAACGTCGTCGACCATCCGCGACAGCCTGAAGGTTTCGCTGGACAGCCGCGTGCCGGACACGGTCATCGGGGATTTGGACATCCTCGCAGACGCGCCGATGCGAATGATCCTGTCGGGGCTGGGCGACATGCTGGCGAAGTACATCAGCATTGCGGAGTGGCGCATTTCGCACATCATCAACGGCGAATATTACTGCGAGACGGTTGCAGGGCTTGTCAACCAGGGGTTGGCAGCGTGCATGGACAATCTTGCGGGCATTGCCAAGCGCGACAAGACCGCCATTGCTGCGGTGATGAACGGCATGGTGCTCTCCGGCATTGCGGCGAACTACGCGGGCGTGTCGCGTCCGGCGTCGGGGATGGAGCACTACCTCTCGCACATCTGCGACATGCGTGGGGTGGAGTTCGGTCTGCCGTTTGACCTGCACGGCATTCAATGCGGCGCGGCAACGGTGATCTGCCTGGGCATTTACGAAAAGCTGCGCGATGTGAAGCCGGACCGCGAAAAGGCGCTGGCGTATGTGGAGAAATTTTCTTATGCGGACTGGTCGAAGAAGCTGTGCGCTTGGTTGGGCAAGAGCGGCGAGGTAATGGCGGCGAATGAGGCGCGGGAGCATAAGTACGACAAGGAGCTGCACCGCGCGCGTCTGGAGCGGATTATCGCGCATTGGGACGAGATCGAGGAAGTGATTCACGGTCTGCCCCTGCCGTCCGAGATTGTACCGAAGCTGCAGGCGATCGGTCTGCCGGTCTCCTTTGCGGAACTCGGTTTCTCCCCGGAGGAGACCCGCAATGCGATTCTCTTCAGCAAGGATGTTCGCGACAAGTACATCGGCTCCCGCCTGATGTGGGACCTCGGAATTCTGGACGAGATTGTCGGGTGAGGTAGGGAAGACCTTGGAGGGAGAGAGCCCCATCTTGAAAGACGGGGGCTCTCTCCCTCAAAACCTCCCTCTCTCACCGAGAACTTCCCCCAAGAGCACCCGCCCGTGCAGAGCGAAGATTTGATTCGCTTTGTTTGGGGCGGGTGCTCTCGGGGGAAGTTTTTTGTTTCGGGCGGAAGGTGATTTTCAAATGGTGCGATAGCCGCACTCTGCAACAAATTCACACCTCCCAAAACGACAAAAACTTCCCCACAAGACCCCCGCCACCACGAAAAGCGAACCAAATTTTCGCTCACGTAATGGCGGGGGTCTTGTGGGGAAGTTAGGGGAGAGTCAGGGAGGTTTGGAGGGTAGGGAGGACCCTACGAAAGGGTCCTCCCTGCGCCTCCAAGGTCTTTCCCTTACTTCCTCTGCGCCTCCAGCTCGCGGCGCTTTTTCATCATTTCCTTCATGCGGAGCTCCGTGTTCAGAATCTTCTTGCGCAGACGAATCGACTTCGGCGTGACCTCAATCAAATCATCGTCACCAATGTATTCGATCGCTTCCTCCAGGGAGAAAATGCGGGGCGGGGTCAGCAGCAGCTTCTCGTCCGCGCCAGAGGACCGAATCGCCGTCAGGTGTTTCGTCTTGCAGGGGTTCACCGCAATGTCATCGTACTTCGGATTCTCACCGACGATCATACCCTCGTAGACCTGCGTCTGCGGCCCGACAAACAGCTGCCCGCGGTCCTGCGTGTTGTACAGTCCGTAGCGCGTCGTCTCGCCGTTTTCGGACGCAATCAGGGAACCCGTGTACTTCATCTGAATCTCGCCGCGATAAGGCGCGTAACCGTCAAAAATCGTGTTCATCACGCCCTCGCCGTGCGTCGCCGTCAGAAACTCCGAACGGTAACCGAACAGGCAGCGCGACGGAATCGAATACTCAATCCGCGTCCGGCTCCCAATCGGCGCCATTGACAGCAAATCGCCCTTCCGCTGCCCCAGCTTGTCCACCACGACACCAACCATCTCGGTCGGCACGTCCAGCGTCACGCGCTCCATCGGCTCCATCTTCTCGCCGTTCACCGTCTTGTACAGCACGCGCGGGTTCGAGCAGGCAAGCTCAAAGCCTTCGCGGCGCATCGTTTCCAAAAGGATCGACAGGTGCATTTCGCCTCTGCCCGCAACGCGGAATTCATCGGTCGTGTCACCGTCAGACACCCGCAGAGACACGTCCTTCAGCAGCTCGCGGTACAGGCGCTCGCGCAGCTGACGGGAGGTCACAAACTTGCCTTCCTTGCCGGCAAGCGGGCTGTCGTTGACCATGAAGGTCATTTCCACGGTCGGCTCGGAGACCTTGACAAACTCCAGCGGCTCCGGGTTTGCCGGCGCCGTCAGCGTGTCGCCAATCGTCACGTCACCCGCGCCCGAGAAGCACACAATGTCACCGACCGTTGCGTTGTCAACCGGCTTGCGCGTCAGACCGTCAATCTGGTAGAGCGACACGATCTTCGTCTTCTTCACCGTGCCGGGATTGTGGTAGTTGCAAACCGCCACTTCGTCGCCGACCTTGACGCACCCGCGATCGATGCGCCCGATGCCGATACGTCCAACGTATTCGTTGTAGTCAATCGAGGAGACCAGCAGCTGGAGCGGTCCGTTCTCGTCGCCCTCCGGCGCAGGAATGTACTCCAGAATCTTATCAAACAGCGGGCGCAGATCGGTGCCCGGGACCTTCGGGTCGGTCGTGCAGGTGCCGGCGCGTCCCGAACAGTAGAGCATCGGGCTGTCGAGCTGCTCGTCGTTCGCGCCCAGGTCCATCAGCAGCTCCAGAATCTCATCCTCGACCTCGCCCAGGCGCGCGTCTGGCTTGTCAATCTTGTTGATGCAGACAATGATCCGGTGATTCAGGTCCAGCGCTTTCTGCAGGACGAACCGGGTCTGCGGCATGGGCCCTTCTGCGGCGTCAACCAGCAGAATGACGCCGTTGACCATCTTCAGGATCCGCTCAACCTCGCCGCCGAAATCCGCGTGACCGGGGGTGTCGACGATGTTGATCTTCACGCCGTTGTAGTGGACTGCGGTGTTCTTTGCCAGAATCGTGATGCCGCGCTCCCGCTCCAGGTCGCCGGAATCCATCACGCATGTCACCGTCTCCTGGTTGTCGCGGTACACCCCGCCCTGCTTCAGAAGCCCGTCCACCAGCGTTGTCTTGCCGTGGTCAACGTGCGCAATGATTGCTACATTTCTCAAATCTTCTCGGATCACTGTTTTTCTCCTTCTTTCTCCGCTCAAAAACTTAACATATTATTATACCACATCCGCTAAACCAAATAATAGTGGGATTTTTTACGATGTTTTTTCAGGTCTCCCCCGCCTTTTTGTGCATTGTGGGGGATGAAGACCTCGGGGCGCTGCCCCGAACCCCGCTTAGGGAGCTTCTTTCGGAGAAGCCCCTAAGAACCCAAGAACTTCACCGCATAGGGCAACCGGATTAGTGGGACGTAAAGAGTTTTTACGTGCTGCTATCCGGTTGCCCTGTGCGGTGAAGTTTCGGGCTCTTCGAGCCCGCTCGGAAGAGGGCTCTACGTGTGATTTGAAGCGACACCTCGAGGTCCCGCCTTTGCTTCGCTCGGCGGGGAAAGTGGCTAAAAGAGAGTTAACAACACTATCTAAGACGGATATAAATTGTATATCTCACGCCCACTCGCGCCGCTCCGCTCAGGATGACACAGAAGGTTATTCGGTAAGTGAGATATACAATTTACATCCGTCTTAGATAGTAATTGACTGCCTGTTCAAACCAATATCATCCGCAGCACCCTCAGCAACTGCACACCCCAATCTCTGCCAACCAATGAACAGCAAATTTTTGCCCGGAGGGCAAAAAGAGCGGGTATCGCTCACCAATGGTGTGCGATACCCGCTCTTTCTATAAAATCTTAACCTGCCCAGACAGACCCTAAACTTTCCTCAGCCGGGGGTGTTCCGCGCCCATCAGGCGCACCATGTTTTGTCACGCAGCACGGAAGATTCAGAAGCACTGTAAAACACCCCCGGCTGAGGAA
>USMO01000112.1 GCA_900555785.1 uncultured Eubacteriales bacterium
CGATTCGCTGACGGGGGTGCCCTGCTGCCGGAACAGGCTGCGGATATCCTCCCGGTCAAAAAGCAGGGCGTCGGCATCCAGCACCGCCATAAGCCCGGCATACTGGAAGGCCATGAGCCAGCCCGGCACCGCCCCGCGGAATCAGCAGGTCCACATATCCCTTTGCCTGCATCAGCTCTTTCGCACTCTCCCGCGTGGTATCGTCGACCAGCTGGACCGCATCGCGCGGCAGCCCGGCGTGCACCAAGCCCTCGCGCAGGGTCACACAGATGGCTTTTGCCGAGCGGTGCGCCTCTTTGCCGCTGCGCAGAATGCAGACGTTTCCGCTCTTGACCGCCAGTGCAGCTGCGTCGGAGGTCACGTTCGGGCGGCTCTCGTATATGATTGCCAGCACGCCGAGCGGCACGCTGACCTTTTTAATCTCCAGTCCGTTCGGGCGCACCGTCCGCTCCAGCACCCGACCGACCGGGCTTGGCAGCGCAGCCGCCTTCCGGATTCCGTCTGCCATTCCGGCAATCCGGTCCTTCGTCAGCAGCAGCCGGTCCAGCATCACCGAACTGACTGTTCCCTTTGCCGCCTCCGTATCCTGCGCGTTGGCAACGAGAATCCCGTCCGCTCCTGCCTCCAGCGCGTCTGCCATCGCCAGCAGCGCCCGGTCCAGATCGGCAGCGCCGAAGCTCCGCAGCGCCGGGACCGTCTCTTTCGCCCGCCTGAGCAGTTCTGTTGTCTCCATCTCACACCTCCCGCGCCCAGAACCGTGTTCCGACCGCTTCTCCGTCCAGCGCCCGGTAAAGCAGCCCCGGGTCCTCGCCGTTCAGAATCATCATATCACAGCCAGCCTCGGTTGCAATCTGCGCGGCGTGCAGCTTGGTTGCCATCCCTCCGGTCCCTCTGGCGCTCCCGGCACCGCCGCCCAGCGACAGAATCTCATCGGTCAGCTCTCGGACTTCTGGAATCAGATGCGCCTCGGGGTTCCGGTGCGGGTCGCTGTCATAGAGCCCGTCAATATCCGACAGCAGAATCAGCAGATCCGCCTTCACGCTCGCCGCCACAATTGCGCCCAGCGTGTCGTTGTCGCCGATCTTGATCTCCTCGGTTGACACCGTGTCGTTTTCATTGATAATCGGGAGCACGTGCCAGGCAAGCAGCCGCTCCATCGTGTCCTCAAACTTTTTGTGCCGCTCCGGAATCTTCAGGTCGTCGGCGGTCAGCAGAATCTGCGCCACCGTCCGGTTATACTCCGAGAACAGCTTATCATAGGTATACATCAGCTCGCATTGACCGACCGCAGCTGCCGCCTGCTTTCCCGCAAGCGTCTGCGGCCGCTCCCCGAGATTGAGCTTTCCGACACCCATCGCAATGGCGCCCGATGAGACGAGAATCACCTCGTGCCCCGCGTTTGCAATATCCGACAGCGCCTTGACGAGTGCTTCAATCCTGCGGATGTTGAGGCACCCTGTGATGTGCGTCAGGGTGGAAGTTCCGATTTTGACAACCAGTTTCATAGTGTTTCCTTTGCTCGATAAAAATACCCACTTTATTATAGCATACATTTCGGAAAACGTCAAGCCCCCGGACAGCATTTGCGGGCTGTCCGGGGGCTTTCCCGATGAAAATTTTTTCTCAGTCGTTCCAAAGAACGATTTCTCCGGCTTCTCTTGTCCGGTTCAGATCAATCACGCGCTGGTTGCTCGATCCGCGAAAGCGCAGCGAAATATCCTTGAGCGACCGCACGAACCGCCCGTCCACCAGCACGTCAATCAGCGACAGCATCTCATCGGTTACCTCGCACCTCGGGTGGGACCCGTCTGCCAGCAGCTCGCGGTCCAGCGTGAACCCGCTGAACGCCCAGACGGTCTTTCCGGGGCACTCCGCGCGGAACCGGTGCAGAAACGGCACCAGCGCCCGCTGATTGGACGGCTCGAACGGTTCCCCGCCGAGCAGGGTCAGCCCGTTGATATAATACGGCTGGCAGGAGGCGATGATTTCGTCCTCCACATCCTCGGTAAAGGGCTTACCGTAGGCAAAATCCCAGGTCTGCGGCTGAAAGCACTCCTCGCAATGGTTGGTGCAGCCCGAGACGAACAGGGTTGTCCGCACGCCGATGCCGTTTGCAATGTCACATTTCTTGATTTCGCAGTAATTCATATCACAGATGGAGCACCCGCTCCTTGATTTCCTGCGTCCGTCCCTGGTTCCAGAACTGCGTGCCGATGTAGCCGCAGGTCCGTCTTGCAACGTTCATTTTGCTCTGGTCGGTGTTGCCGCACTTCGGGCATTTCCAAATCAGCTTGCCGTCCTCTTCGACGATGCTGATCTCGCCGTCATAGCCGCAGACCTGGCAGTAGTCGGATTTGGTGTTCAGTTCGGCGTACATGATGTGGTCGTAGATGAATTTCATCACCTGCAGCACCGCCTCCAGGTTCTGCTGCATGTTCGGCACCTCGACATAGCTGATTGCCCCTCCGGGAGAGAGCGCCTGGAACTGCGCCTCAAACGCCAGCTTGGAGAAGGCATCGATCTGCTCGGTGACATGGATGTGATAGCTGTTGGTGATGTATCCCTTGTCGGTGATGCCCGGAATGATGCCAAAGCGCTTCTGCAGGCATTTTGCAAACTTATAGGTGGTGGATTCCAGCGGTGTGCCGTACAGGCTGAAATCGATGTTGTGCGCTTCTTTCCACCTCTTGCAGGCGGTGTTCATGTACTGCATGACCTCCAGCGCAAACGGCGTTGCACTCGGGTCGGTGTGGCTCTTGCCGGTCATGTACCTGACGCACTCATACAGCCCTGCATACCCCAGCGAAATGGTGGAATACCCGCCATAGAGCAGCTTGTCAATCGGCTCGCCCTTCTTCAGTCTTGCCAGCGCGCCGTACTGCCACAGAATCGGTGCCGCATCCGACAGCGTGCCCTTGAGCCGCTCGTGCCGGCACATCAGCGCCTTGTGGCAGAGTTCCAGCCGCTCGTCAAAAATCTTCCAGAATTTCTCGATGTTCCCGCCCGAGGACAGCGCCACATCCACCAGGTTCAGCGTCACAACGCCCTGGTTGAAGCGCCCGTAATACTTCGGCTTTCCGTTCTCGTCGACATACGGCGTCAGGAAACTGCGGCAGCCCATGCAGGTGTAGCAGTGCCCCTGCCCGTTTTTGTCAACCTTCAGCTCCAGCATCTTCTTCTCGGAGATATAGTCCGGAACCATCCGCTTTGCGGTGCACTTTGCTGCCAGCTTGGTCAGATAGTAGTAGGGCGAATCCTCGTGGATGTTTTGCTCCTCCAGCACGTAAATCAGCTTCGGGAACGCCGGCGTGACGTACACGCCTTCCTCGTTCTTCACGCCCTGATAGCGCTGCAGCAGCGTTTCCTCAATGATAATGGCAAGGTCGTGCTTCTCCTGCTCGTTCTTCGCCTCGCCCAGGTACATGAAGACCGTGACGAACGGAGCCTGTCCGTTGGTGGTCAGCAGCGTGACAACCTGATACTGGATGGTCTGCACGCCGCGGCGAATCTCTTCACGCAGACGGCTTTCGACCATCTTGACGAACTTCTCTTCCGAAACGACCGCGCCCGCGTCGTCCAGCTCCTCGCGCAGATTCCGCGCAATCTTCTCGCGGCTGACCTGCACAAACGGCGCCAGATGCGTCAGCGAAATGCTCTGCCCGCCGTACTGGTTGCTTGCCACCTGCGCGATGATCTGCGTTGCGATGTTGCAGGCGGTTGAGAAGCTGTGCGGACGCTCGATCATCGTGCCCGAGATGACCGTTCCGTTCTGCAGCATGTCCTCCAGGTTCACCAAGTCGCAGTTGTGCATGTGCTGCGCGTAGTAGTCGGCATCGTGGAAGTGGATGATGCCCTCCCGGTGCGCGTCAACGATGTCCTGCGGCAGCAGCAGACGCTCGGTCAGGTCGCGGCTGACCTCGCCCGCCATGTAGTCGCGCTGGACGCTGTTGACGGTCGGGTTCTTGTTTGCGTTTTCCTGCTTGGCTTCTTCGTTGCAGCATTCAATCAGACTCAGAATCCGCTCGTCCGTCGTGTTCGAACGGCGCACCAGGTTCCGGGTATACCGATAGGTGATGTATACTTTCGCCACTTCGTAAGCACCGTGTGCCATAATCTGCTTTTCCACCAGGTCCTGAATCTCTTCCACGCCCGGTGCGCGGTTCATGCGGATGCAGTTCAGCTCCACGGCTTCAGCAATGCGCCGGATCTGCATGGGCGTCATGCGCTCGTCTTCGGAAACCGCATCATTCGCCTTGGTAATCGCGGTGATGATCTTGGTGATGTCGAATACCACTTCCGACCCGTTTCTCTTAATGACTTTCATGTGTTCCTCCCCTTTCAATTGTATCAGACCGTGCAAAAGCCACCGGCTTTCGCAACCTATTCGCTATCCTTTGTGTCCCCGTGAGGGGGTTGCTCTATTATTATACCATATCTTGTGGTTTTGTCAAGTGGTATTTACAACATATAGATGGTCAGGAAGAAAAATTCTTTTCAGTATTAGACTGCGGCAGGCGCGCCGGTCCCCTTCAGCATTGGTCTGCCAGCTCCAGAATCAGGCGTTCGGTCTTTTCCCAGCCCAGGCAGGGGTCGGTGATGGATTTGCCGGGGATGAACGCCCCGGTTCCGAGTTTCTGCGCGCCGTCCTCCAGATAGCTTTCGATCATCAGCCCCTTGACCAGCGCCCGGACCTCAGGGCTGCAACGGCGGGAATGCAGAATCTCCTTCGCAATGCGCGGTTGCTCCTCCCAGTGCTTTCCGGAGTTGGCATGGTTGGTGTCGACCACGGCGGCGGGGTAGGTCAGCCCGCTTTCGCGATAGACCTGCGCCAGATGGATCAGGTCCTCGTAGTGGTAGTTCGGGAGCGGCTGCCCGTGCTTGTTGACGTATCCGCGCAGGATTGCGTGCGCGTAGGGGTTGCCTTCGCTCTTGACCTCCCAGCCGCGATAGAGGAACCTATGCGCGTGCTGCGCGGCTGTGACCGAGTTCATCATCACGGTAATGTCCCCGCCTGTCGGGTTCTTCATGCCAACCGGGATATCCAGCCCGCTCGCGGTCATGCGGTGCTGCTGGTCCTCGACCGAGCGTGCGCCGACTGCCACATATGCCAGCAGGTCGGAGAGATAGCGGTGGTTCTCCGGGTAGAGCATTTCGTCCGCGCAGCCGAATCCGGTCTCGGCGATTGCCCGCATGTGCAGGTTACGGATGGCGATTACCCCGCGCAGCAGGTCCGGCTCGGCTTCGGGGTCCGGCTGGTGCAGCATGCCCTTATAGCCGTCTCCTGTCGTGCGCGGCTTATTGGTATAGATACGCGGCACGATCAGAACCCGTTCCGACACGCGCTCCTGCACTTCGCGCAGACGGTAAATATAGGAAAGAACGGTGTCCTCTGAGTCTGCCGAGCAGGGACCGATGACCAGCAGCAGCCGGTCGTCTCTGCCGTCCAGAATGGCTTTGATCCGCTCCACCCAGTCCTCACGCGCGGCGCTTATCTCCGGCGTGACCGGATACCGCTCCTTGATCTCCTGCGGAATCGGGAGCTTGCGGTAAAATTGCATATTCATATTCTGTCTCTTCCTTTCGTGGGGGTAAGGTCTCGGGGCGCTGCCCCGAACCCCGCTTAGGGGGCTTCTTTCGGAGAAGCCCCCT
>USMO01000113.1 GCA_900555785.1 uncultured Eubacteriales bacterium
TGCCCCACTTGCCACAGTCGGTCAGGTCGCCGGTTGTTTCGTTATAGAGCGACAGCCCAACCTCGCGCGGGTAGTTGGTTGGCAGATAGAAGAACAGTTCGCCGTCCGAGGGGACCGTGAAGCTGTAGGACAGCACCGACGCGGAGGTGACGCTGCTGTAGCAGGTGTGCTTTTCGGCAAAGTAGGGCGCGCCGAGACCGGATGCCTTTTCGGTGACCGACACCGGCACGAACAACTCTGCCGATTCCTCGCCCAGCATCGCCGCGACCATCGCATTCAGGCGCGTGAAGGGGGTGTAATAGGGATCGGTGTACTCCGCATTCCGGACGGTTTCGTCGATGCCGAGCTTGCCGTTGATGAAGGCTTTCAGCCTGTCAATGGCAGAACCGATCTTGCTGGCGTCCTCCGGCTTCTTTTCGGTGTCCGTCTTGCTGTCGGTCTTGGTGTCGTCCTTCTTTTCGACCGGTTTGTAGCCCAGTTCAAAATCAAGCAGGCTGTCGCTGACGCCGTAAGCCAGCGAGAGCGCATATTTGTTGTAGTAGGCGGTATAGCCCTGGTTGGAATCGGTCACATAAGGCGCATACCAGAAACTCTGCGACTCCGCGCCGGTGTCGGAGATGATATACTTGATTCCCAGCAGCGAATCGTTGACCGGCGTTCCACCAAGGTACTTCGACCAATGGGACATGGAGCTGTAGCCCATCTTGTCGAGAAATTTAATGGTCTCCTGGTTGAGGGTGGAGGTAGAGCCGGACAAGCCCCGGATGTTCAGCGCCATGTTATCGTTGAGCTTGCGGAACATCGTTTTTTCCATGCGGTAAAAGCTCTGGTCGCTTTCCTGCACGGTCTCCACAATCGGGCGGGTTTTGTTGAGATAGTTGTTGTAGTAGCTGTATTTGGAGTAAACCACGTCGTCATCCAGCGCGTTCATGCACCAAAGCCCGTTGAGAAAGCACTCGATGGCAACCACGGCAACCATGACCACGCTGATGACCTGCCGGTCCTTGCGGGCGCGCCACAGCCCCAGCACCGCAAGCCAGACCGCGATGACAATCAGCGAAAACCAGATGCAGGTGTAGTCGTTGGGGGTCATATACTGGTTGTCCGGGTCGGCGTAGTTCTGCAGAATCACGCAGATGATTGCCAGCAGACCGCCCGTTCCGGCAACCGCTTTGAGCGACACGGTTTCAAATTCGTTCATCGCGCGGCAGGCAAGCACCGTCAGGATGAAGCAGAGCATGAAGCTGTAGCGGTAGTTGAGCCAGTTGGGACGCTGGAATCCGTGCCAGAGCAGGTCGGGCACCGACAGCGAGAAGCTGGCAACGAACAGGAGGATAAAGAGCGCCGCAGCAATCTTCTGGCGCATGGGGTACTTGCGCGAGAGGAAATACGACGGGATGAGCAGCAGCGTCAGCACGCCGCAATAGACGAAGGGATAACCAGCGGGACGCACGGTGTCATAGGATGCCGGCAGGAACTTGTAAAGCAGGTCGATGATGTCGAAGTTGAAGCTCCAGACCCACTTGGTGGTGGAGAAGGTGCTTTTACCGAAGCTGAGCGAGTAGTACGCCCCCAGCAGAATCACCGCCGCCATGCCGACCGCAAGCAGGGAATAGAACGCCACGCGAAGCCCGGAACGGATGAAGTGCAGCCGCTCACGGTCCGGGTTGTTCTCCCGCTCCTCGGAGTGCCCGAAGTAGCAGAGGAAGAAATAGAAGAAGCAGTAGATGCAGACCATATAGCCGATATAGAAATTGCTGAACAGCGTGACCGCCAGGGAGAAGGTGTAGAGCTTGAATTTGCCTTTCTTAATCAGCGATTCCATTCCCAGCGTGATCATCGGCAGCCACATCATGGCGTCAATCCACATGGTGTTGTGCTGCTGCACGATGCCGTAAGCCGACAGGGCATAGCAGGTGGCAAACACGACAACGGCGGTGCGGTTCAGGTTCTTGGAGGTCTTGTGCATGTAAAGACCGAACGAGCCGCCGCAGAGCGCGGTTTTGAGGAGAAACAGGAATAGCAGCCCTTCCAGCATCCGGTCCTCGGGAAAGAGCGCCAGCAGATAGGAAAGGGGCGAGGCGAGGTAGTAGGCATAGATGCCGAGAAATTCGCCGCCCAGTGCCCGCGAGAAGGAGTACAGCAGGCTGGCGTCTCCGTGAACGAAGTTGCGCAGCGCCTCAAAGAACCAGACATACTGTCCGTTGAGGTCAAGCACAAGGACGCTGCCATCTCCGATTGGGTAAATCTCACGTGCGAAGTAGATCAGGTACATGACGGCGGCAGGGATGAGCATACAGAGCAGGAGGTATCCGTTTCGGGAGAGCCAGCTCTGTTTGGGGCGCTCCTTCGAGGGGAGCAGAACGGGTTCGCTTGCGTTCATAGGCTTGTGTTTTCCTTTCCTTCCGGAGTCACTGCCGGAATCTGCTGTTTGATTGCTTTTTCAAGTTTCAGGCGGTCCATGACCATATCGTGCCCGCAGGTTTCGCACTTCAGCCGGACCTCGGCACCGACCCGCAGGAGCCGGAAGGTGTCGCCGCCGCAGGGGTGCTTTTTGCGGAGCCGCAACCGGTCTCCGGCGCGCAAAATGGGAATTTCCGTCATCCAATCGCCATCCTTTCCGAACATATAAAATATTATACCATAAAATCCGGGCGCTGTAAACCGTAAAACCGCACTTTCCGCTAAAATTTACAATTGGCAAGAGATTTTGTTTGACATCCGGAGCGTTTTGTGGTATAATATAACATGGATTTTTATGAAAACAGGGTGGGAAATGATGATCATTCTCGGAATCGACCCCGGACTTGCAATCATCGGCTGGGGAGTTGTGGAATACAAGGCATCGAAGTTCCGCACGATCGCTTACGGCGCGCTGCGGACACCTGCGGGCATTCCGACCGAGGACCGGCTCTCGCTGATCTATGACGGCATGAAACAGCTGCTGGAAACCTATCATCCTGATGCCATGTCGGTGGAGGAACTCTTCTTCAACACCAACGTGACAACGGGCATCCGGGTTGCCGAGGCGCGCGGTGTTATTCTGCTGGCGGCGCGGCAGGCGAATGTACCGATGCAGGAATACACCCCGCCGCAGGTCAAGCAGGCGGTGGTCGGTTACGGAAAAGCCGAAAAGGCGCAGGTCATGGCAATGGTGACGCGCATTCTGGGGCTGAAGGAGATTCCGCGCCCCGATGATACCGCCGACGCCCTGGCGCTTGCCATCTGTCATGCCCACAGCGGCGCGTCACGCATTGCGTCCTACTTTAACAAAAACACCATCTGAAAGGAACCCGCTATGTGGAGCGCAGAGAACTGGAAGGATTACGAATTGCTGGATACATCGGACGGCGAGCGCCTGGAGCGCTGGGGAAAGCTGATTCTCGTTCGCCCCGACCCGCAGATCATCTGGCACGGGGCTGCCAAAAGCCCGCTTTGGAAGCGTGCGGACGGGGTCTACCGCCGGTCGCAGTCGGGCGGCGGCGCATGGGTGAAGAATGACCTGCCCGAGAGCTGGACAATCGGTTACCGCGACCTGCGGTTTGTCCTGCGCCCGATGGGCTTCAAGCATACCGGGCTGTTCCCGGAGCAGGCGGCGAACTGGGATTGGTTCGGCGAGCTGATCCGGAAAGCCGGACGTCCGGTGAAGGTGCTGAACCTCTTTGCCTATACCGGCGGCGCAACGGTTGCTGCGGCAAAAGCAGGGGCTGCGGTCGTGCATGTCGACGCGGCAAAAGGGATTGTTGCGCAGGCAAGGGAGAACGCGCAGCTTTCCGGGCTTGCCGAGGCGCCCATCCGCTGGATTGTGGATGACTGCAAGAAGTTTGTGGAGCGGGAACTGCGGCGAGGCAACCGCTATGACGGCATCATTATGGACCCGCCGTCCTACGGGCGCGGACCCGGCGGCGAGGTCTGGAAGCTGGAGGACAGCATCGACGGGCTGGTCAGCCTTGCGGCGCAGCTGCTCTCGCCGGATGCGCTGTTCTTCCTGGTCAACTCCTACACCACCGGGCTTTCACCGATGACGATGCAATACCTGTTGGACCTTTACGTCCGGCGGCGCCTGGGCGGCAGCCTGGAATGCGGCGAGCTGGGACTGCCGGTGACCGAAACCGGCGGATACCTCCCGTGCGGCGCAAGTTCGCGGTGGTTCCGCTGAGCGAAACTGCCAAAGCAGAAAGGAAACAATCGTGTCTGAAACGGAAATTTATATCCATACCGAGCACCTGTCGTTTGCCTATGAGAGCGATGAGGCAGACCCGACACCGGCACTGCGGGATGTCAGCCTGGACATTCGTCGCGGCGAATACGTTGCGGTGCTCGGGCATAACGGGAGCGGAAAATCGACCTTTGCAAAGCTGCTCAACCTGATGCTGGAACCGACCGGCGGCAAGCTGGTCATCGGCGGGACCGATTTCTCGCGGTCGGGCGAGATGAGCGAAGAGGAGCTGTTTGCGCACCGGCGACGGGTGGGAATGGTCTTCCAGAACCCGGACAACCAGCTGGTTGCAACCGTGGTGGAAGAGGACGTTGCGTTCGGTCCCGAAAATCTCGGGGTCCCGAATCCCGAACTGCGCGAGCGGGTGGACGGCGCTTTGCGGACAGTCGGCATGCTGGAATACGCCCATCACGAGCCGCACCGGCTGTCCGGCGGGCAGAAGCAGCGCGTGGCGATAGCCGGCGTGATTGCCATGATGCCGGAATGCGTGATTTTTGACGAATCGACGGCGATGCTGGATCCTTCCGGCAGGCGCGAGGTGCTGGAGATGATTCGCAAGCTGAACCGCGAATACGGCATGACGGTTCTGAACATCACGCACTATATGAACGAGGCTGCCGAGGCGGACAGAATTATCGTCATCAATGACGGCAGCGTTTATCTGGACGGCACGCCGGACGAGGTGTTTGCGCGCCGGGACGAGCTGACGCAGGTCGGACTGGAGGTGCCGCAATGCACCGAGCTGGTTCACCGGCTGCATGCTGCGGGGATTCCGGTTGATCTTTCGCACATCGCAAGCCTGGAGGGGTGCGCCGACGCACTCACAGAAGTACGCAGGGAGCGCTGACGGCTCCGGGGAAGGAAATCCGAATGGATAAGATCGTACTGGAACACATTACCTATATTTACGGCAAGGGGACACCGTTCGAGCAGACCGCGCTGGACGATGTCAGCCTTTCCGTCCGCGAAAACCGGATTACGGGCATCATCGGGCATACCGGAAGCGGAAAATCGACGATGATGCAGCTGCTCAACGGGCTGACACAGCCAACTGAGGGACGGATCCTTCTGGACGGCTACGATATCAACACCCGCGCGGAGGATGTTTTTGACACCTGGCGCACGCTACCGGAGTACGCCGGGCTTTCCAAGCGGGGGGCGAAACGGGCAATCCGCGAGGAGATTGCGCGCAGGCGGCGCAGGCTCTGCTTTCGGGTGGGTCTGGTGATGCAGTATCCCGAATACCAGCTGTTTGAGGAAACGGTTTACAGGGACATTGCCTACGGTCCGACCAACATGGGGCTGGAACCGGAGGAGATTGAGCGGCGCGTGCGGGAGGCTGCGGAGTGGTGCGGCGTTGCGCCCGAGCTGCTGGACCGCTCGCCCTTTGACCTTTCCGGCGGGCAGAAGCGCCGCA
>USMO01000114.1 GCA_900555785.1 uncultured Eubacteriales bacterium
GGTGGGGCAGGGGTAAAGGGGACCGAAATGGGCGGGCGGTCGTTCTGCGCGGGACGAAAGGCGCAGCCGCTATAGTGTTCGGGCAGGCGGTCGGGGTATCTGGAATACATGGTCTGCCTCCTTTACAGCCGGCGCAGGACATCCCCGAGCGCCGAAATGCGGAGCATGGCATCGACAGCGTTTTTACGGTCATCCGAGAGAAACGGTTTGAGCGCCACGAGCAGGGCGGTCCGCCGGTCGGTTGCTTTCTTCTGCGGAGTTGCAATAGCGGGGACGGTGGGACCTGCAGGTGCGGTTTGGGCTGCGGCGGGTGGTGCCTCCGTTGTGCTGTCCGCTGCGGGTTGTTGTTCCAGCATGGGGCGCAGCATTGCCATCATTTGCGGCAGTTTTGCCATCAGTTCCGGGTTTGAGAGGACGGCGCCGAGACCGTCGGTCAGGTTGGGGATACCCGTTTGGGGGGCAGTCTGCGCGGTTTGGGGTGCGGATGCTGCTGCGGCGTTCGGGGCGGTTTGATCGTTTTCCATATCGGAACCTCCGGGTCAGCGCTGCCGCCGGTTTCGCCGATAGTCGGCATAGAGTGCGTCCAGCTTTTGGATGTCGCTCTCGGTTGCGCCGGACAGTGCCTGCCGGACGCTGGCTATGTTCTGCGGGTTCAGGCCCAATGCTGCGGGGTCGATGCCGGTCTCCTGCGCGATCTGTGTGATGAGCGTGCGCAACTGCTCGTCGTTCATGCCCAGGATTCGGTTCAGGGCGTTACGGTCGATCTGCATATTCGTTCTCCTTTCTGCGGGCGTTTGCCTTACTGCCATTGTATGCGCCCGCAGGCGCGGGGGTGAAGGTGTTGGGGAAAGACCTCGGGGCGCCGCCCCGAACCCTGCTTAGAACCTTCTTTCGGAGAAGGTTCTAAGAACTCCAAGAACTTCACCGAAAAGGGCAACCGGATAGTAGGGCGTAAAAATTTTTTACGTTCTGCTATCCGGTTGCCCTTTTCGGTGAAGTTTCGGGCTCTTCGAGCCCGTCGGAAGGAGGCTCTACGCGGGATTTGAGGCGGTGCCTCGGGGTCTCCGCCCTCGCTTCGCTCGGCGGGGGCAGTGGCTGATACGGGTTAAACGACACTATCTAAGACGGATAAAAAGGTAAGAATCACGCACCCGTCAGCCCTCCGTGTCATCTCAGAGCAAGGCACCTTCGGTGCCCAGTCGAACCCCGGAGGGGCGCCAGCAGGCGGGATCTCCGAACGGTAGAGGAGGGGTAGTCAAATACTATCTAAGACGGACAAAAATTATATGAATCACGCAACGACCATCCACCGTGCCCGCCCCGGCACAATCCCTCCACCGTGTCATCCCCCGCGCAATCCTCCTCGCCGCCCAATCGCCCACACAAAGGGCGCCATCCCCCTTCCAAAGCACCATTCCCCGTTCTTTTTTTGCGGCGGGGGATGAAAAAATGGGAAATTCCTATTGACAAGCTGTCCGAAATGTGGTATAATAGCATTACCTCTGCGAGAGGGCTTTTTCTTTGCGGTCTCTGCCGCAGAAATTTTCGAACGATGCGCAACCGGATCTCCGGCGTTCGATGCTCTCGGGAGGGAGGTACACGGACCTGGCCGCCCTCGGTCAAGTCAAATAAATCATAATGGGAGGTGCCGCTAAATGGCTAATGATGCACGAGTCAAAGTGACTCTCGCTTGCAGCGAATGCAAGCAGAGAAATTATGACACCAAGAAAAACAAGAAAAATGACCCGGACAGACTGGAACTCATGAAGTATTGCAAGTATTGCCGCAAGCATACACTTCATAAAGAAACGAAGTAAGCGAGGGTGCTGAAATGAGTGTTAAGAGCTTCTTCAACAAAAAGGGCGTGCTCAGATGGTTCGTTCTCGGACTGTTCGGTCTGATGTATCTGGCTCTGCTTGCAATTCCGTTCGTCACGAGCTACCGTTCCACGGTTTCTTTGGGGAATCAGTTCTCGATGTCAGTCGGGAACATCATCGTAGAGGGAATCCTCGCGGCGATTCTGGTGGCAGTGGTCGTGCTTGGCTTCCGCAACCGGGCAAAGCTCAGCAAGATCGCGGGCGAATACGAGAGCGAAGTGAAGCGCGTTACCTGGCTGTCCTGGGCAGAAACCAAGAGAAGCACCGTTGTGGTGCTGCTTGCGCTGATTGTCTGCGCGCTGGTCATCTGCCTGCTTGATCTCGGACTGGGGAAGGGAATCCTTGCCCTGATCGGATTGTTCCAGTAATCATGAGCGATATTAACGAAATGAATGTAGGCCCCCGGTGGTATGTTGCGCACACCTATTCGGGCTATGAAAACAAAGTCAAAACGAGTTTGGAGAAGATCATCGAAAACAGAGGACTGGGAGACCAGATTTTCGACATCCGCATTCCGACCGAAACCGTGATCGAAAAGAACGGCGAGGTGGAAAAAGAGGTCGAGGTCAAGATTTTTCCGTCGTATGTGTATATCAAGATGATCATGAACGAGGAGAGCTGGCATGCGGTGCGGAATATCACCGGTGTGACAGGTTTCGTCGGTCCCGGATCCAGACCGACACCGCTGACCGAGGATGAAGTTGCAGCGCTTTCGATTGAGAGTGCGCCGCAGATTCGCGTGTCCTATGCGGTGGGAGACACAGTCTCGATTATCAGCGGGTTGTTTGAAGGGTATACCGGAGTTGTGCAGTCGATTTCGGAGGACCTGAAGAACGTTACGGTTCTGGTCAAGAGAGGGCACCGGGATATGCCGGTCGAACTCGAGACGAGCGCTGTCAAGCTGCTCGAGGCAAACAGCTGACGCAGAGCGTCAGAAAAGTGGGAGGAAGCAAATTTTGCAGGCTTCCGCAAAAAACCACATTGGAGGTATAAAACATTATGGCAAAGAAGATTTTAGGTTATATCAAGCTGCAGCTTCCCGCCGGTAAAGCAACCCCGCAGCCGCCTGTCGGCCCGGCACTCGGTCAGTACGGCGTTGCAATCCCGGTCTTTACCAAGGATTTCAATGAGAGAACCAAGAACGACATCGGTCTGATTATTCCGGTTGTGATCACCGTTTATGCAGACCGTTCCTTCACCTTCATCACCAAGACCCCGCCTGCTCCGGTCCTGATTAAGAAGGCTGCCGGCATCGAATCCGGTTCCGACAAGCCGAACAAGACCAAGGTCGCAAAGCTGACCAAGGAACAGGTCAAGAAGATCGCTGAGACCAAGATGCCCGACCTGAATGCGGCAACTCTGGAAACGGCTATGAGCATGATCGCCGGAACCGCGCGCTCTATGGGCGTGACCGTTGAAGACTGAGGAGGGCTGAAGAATGAACGGAAAGAAGTATGTTGACAGCGTAAAGCTGATCGAGAAATCCAAGCTGTACGATACTGCAGAGGCAATGGCGCTGGTTTGCCAGACCTCGAAGGCAAAGTTTGACGAAACCATCGAAGTTCACGTCCGTCTGGGCGTTGACTCCCGTCACGCTGACCAGCAGGTCCGCGGCGCGGTCGTTCTTCCGAACGGAACCGGTAAGAAGGTTAAGACCCTCGTCTTCACGAAGGGGGACAATGTGCAGAAGGCTCTCGATGCGGGCGCTGACTATGTCGGCGGTGCAGAGTATGCCGAGAAGATTCAGAAGGAAAACTGGTTCGACTTCGATGTCGTCATCGCATCTCCCGATATGATGTCTGTCATCGGCCGTCTCGGTAAGGTCCTCGGTCCGAAGGGCTTGATGCCTTCTCCGAAGGCGGGAACCGTTACCCCGGATGTCGCAAAGGCTGTAACCGAAGCGAAAGCCGGTAAGATTGAGTACCGTCTGGATAAGACCAACATCATCCACTGCCCGATCGGCAAGGCATCCTTTGGTGCGGATAAGCTGAAGGAGAACTTCGATTCTCTGCTCGGCGCCATCATCAAGGCAAAGCCGGCTGCTGCAAAGGGTCAGTATATCAAGAGCTGCGTCATCGCTTCGACCATGGGTCCTGGCATCAAGATCAACCAGGCAAAGCTGGGCTGATAAACGATTGCAGTCACATCAAAACACCGCACGGCTTTGGCTGTGCGGTGTTTTGATGCGCGGCAGATCAGCGGATTTCCTGCTCCAGATTTTCAAAATCCGGCGTTGCGAAAAATTCCGGCAGCGTGATGCCCAAGCCGTCGCAGAGCATTTTAATGGTCACAATGCCGGGGTTCAGGCTCTTGCCATACAGAATATTTTTGATTGTCGATGGAGGAACAGCCGATTCCATTGCAAGTTTATGAATCGACATGCCCTTTTCCTCACAAAGCAACAGCAGGCGGTTCTTCACGGTTGTATAGGTATCCATATTTTCACCTCTTGCATTTGATCGGTGGCTGCACCGGCGCGCAGTACAGCGTTGCCCATACAACATTTTACCGCTTTTCTATTGACAAAATGGGCTATATATGGTATAATAGGGCTATAAATAGACTATATTTCAGAAAAAATCGAAAAGCGGACCCGAGATGCAGGACTTCAGATGAGAAAAGCGGAAGCCCCGACAATCCGCCGGGCTTCGCTGTTCTTGTTGGGAATTCGGACTGTTTGCGCACCTCCCCGGTTTTTCCGCGTACAGCCCCTTTCCGCCTCTCCCGCCCCGGCGGGGGAGGTTTTGTTTCTCATAGCTTTCCCTATGCATTTCACATCTATCCCGCCCACTTCACGACCCCCTTTTTTTATATAAAGCCGCTCACCCCAAATTTTCCCTCTTAGATAAAGTTCTTGGAGTTCTTAGAAATTGGATTGCCTGCAATCCAATTTTCCCTTCATTTCAAGAAGGTTCCAAGCAGAGTTTGAGACAGCGTCTCAAGGTCTTTTCCCAAATACGCGCGTTGTCTCATCGCAAATCTCTTTTCGACAGGCGAGCAGAACAAAGAGGTTGATCGCAGTCATGGAGGCAATGGCGAAATCCGCAGCCGACCAGATCGCGGAAGGGGCAAGCATCGCACCAACCGGAATGCAGACCGCAAAGGCAAGCAGATAGAGCGCAAGGGGCAGCCTGCGGCGGGTCAGGGACCGGATCGCCTCGCGCCCGTAGCCCGCCCAGCAGATGACCGTCGCGTAGCCAAAACAGAAGACCGCAGCGCAGAAGAACCACTTTGCCCAGGGACCCAGCACACCGGTGTAAGCCGAGATCGTCATCATCACCGCATCGTCCCCCCACGCACGAACAGAGGGAAAACTGACCAGAATCACCAGCGCAGTCACCGTGCAGAGCAGAATGGTGTCCGCAAAGACTTCAAAAATCCCCCAGACGCCCTGCGAGGCAGGGGAGTCGGTCGCGGCGCAGGCATGCGCAGTCGGCGCGGTTCCGCAGCCCGCTTCGTTGGAGAGCAGTCCGCGCATGGTCCCGATGCGCAGCGAGCGGGAGGTCAGAAAGCCCAATACCCCTCCGGCAGCGCTCGCCGGATGAAACGCCTCCCGAAAGACCGACACCAATGCCCCGCCGAGTGCATCCCGCCGGATGATGAGCACCGCCACCGAGAGCACCAGATACCCCAGCGACATGATCGGGACCAGATATT
>USMO01000115.1 GCA_900555785.1 uncultured Eubacteriales bacterium
CGGCTGCCGCATTACCGGAAAGACCCCCAAGATTCAGCAGTTTCTCGGTCTGGCGCTCATCCCGCAGGCGGGCGTTGCCATCGGCCTGGCGGCGCTGGGTGCCCGGACGCTGGGCGGCGAAGCAGGCATGGCACTGAACACCGTCATCCTCTCCTCCAGTATCCTCTATGAGCTGATCGGTCCGCCTTGCGCAAAGCTGGCGCTCTTCTGCACCGGCTCCTACAGCAACAAGCTGGAAGACCTTGCGCCGGTTCCGTCAGCTGCGCCGGACGGCACACCGCGCCCGGCAGTCGAGGTACTGATTGAGCGTATCAAAAAAATTCAGGAATCCATGCCGCCGAAAGAGCAGCATGCGCACGAGGACGAAGCGGCTTTTACCGAAGCTGCCGAGCAATATGAAGCCGAGCCGTACATGGACCCGCGTCAGCGGCGCATGGCAAGAAAATAGGAGGAACGCTACATGAACACGTTAACACTAACCGTCATTGACCCCATTGCAAAGCTGTTGGGGACCTGGTCGAGCGACCTGACCGTCGGGTCGGTTCTCTTCCGCATTGCGCTGTCGGTCGTGCTGTCGGCAGTCATCGGCTGCGAGCGCTCCAGCAAGCGGCATGCGGCAGGTCTGCGGACCTTCATCCTGGTCTCGCTTGCCACCACCTGCTCGATGCTGCTCGACATCTTTCTCAACGTACAGCTGGGCGTCAACTTTGAGCTGATCTCCGCTGCATCGGTCATCGGAATCGCCATCATCACGGTCAATTCCATCCTCTACAGCTCCCGGAACCAGATCAAAGGGCTGACCACCTCGGTCGCGCTTTGGGCGTGCGGCATTCTCGGGCTTTCCATCGGCGCCGGATTCTATACCGTTACGGCGGTTCTGTTCGTGGCGCTCCTGTGCAGCCTCTCGCTCTTCCCGAAGTTTGAGGTCTACCTCAAAAACCGCTCCAACCACTTTGAGATTCACCTGGAGCTCAAGGACATCTCCTATCTGCAGAATTTCGTGACCACCATCCGCGAACTGGGCATGAAGATTGACGACATCGAATCCAACCCCGCCTATCTGCACTCCGGGCTGAGCGTGTATTCCATCTCCATTTCCATCTCCAGCCAGGAGCTGAAGAAATACAAGACGCACACCGAAATCATCGAGGCGCTGCGGTCGCTGGACTACATCTATCACATTGAGGAAATGAACTGAAAATCTTTTCGGGATACACCTGAAAATTTCATAATTTCGTGGTACAATAAGAGCGGGTGCTCCCAGGCGCCCGCTGTTTTTTCTGTCTGATAAGGAGATTGGAATCATGACTTGGGAAGATCTGAAAAACAAAGTGCTGGGCTTTCTGAGCGACTTCGGCGGAAAGCTGATTGTCGGGCTGATCGTGCTGTTCCTCGGCTTCTGGCTGGTGCGCCTGCTGATGAAGGTGTTTGGCAGAAGCAAGCTGATGAAGAAAGACCCGACGGTTGCAAAATTCCTCTCCGGCGCCCTGCGCATCTCGCTGAACACGCTGGTTGTGGTCACGGTGATTGCCATTCTCGGCGTTCCGATGTCATCGGTCATCGCGGTTATTGCATCAGCTGGCGTTGCCATCGGTCTTGCGCTGCAGGGGGCACTGAGCAACTTTGCGGGCGGCATTATGATTCTGCTGTTCCGTCCCTTCCGCATCGGAGACTATGTGGAAGCCGGCGGCTTTGGCGGCACGGTCAAGGAGATCGGCATCTTCTACACCGTTCTCACAACGCCGGATAACCGGGAGGTCACCATTCCGAACGCAACGGTCACCGGCGAATCGGTCGTGAACTACTCGGTCAACGACAGCCGCCGCGTCGACCTGACAATTTCGGTTGCATACGGCAGCGACGTTGACCGCGTGCGCGCGGTCCTCTTGGACGAGGCAGGCAAGAACACCAACGTGCAGGGCGATCCGGCACCGTTCGTGCGGCTGGCCAAGCAGAACGACAGCTCCCTTGACTTTGCCGTCCGTGTCTGGACCAAGAAGGAGGATTACTGGGCGATTTACTTCGACCTGCTGGAGGCAATTCAGAAACGCCTGGACGCAGAGGGAATCGAAATCCCGTTCCCGCAGCTGGACGTACATGTGAAGGACAAGCAGTAAGCGCCGCATCATGCGAAAAGGCTTTTGCGCCGACCCGGCAACCCGGGCGGTGCAAAAGCCTTTTCGGTTTTCGGCAGTTGGTTACTGATATGCCGCGCTCCACACGCGGACCTTATAAAGCGCCGCGCCGGTCGGCGAGACAAAGGCTGTCGGAACATAGAGGTCCAGCGTTGCGTTGTAGCGGTAGTTTCACATAGGCGTGCGGGCGGGATGCATACGCGTCGCGCAGGCAGAGCGGCATCAGCTCCCGGTCCACCGGCAGAAGCGTGCAGGCGGTGAAGTCGATGCCGATGCCGGCAACGTCTGCCGGGTCCACGCCGGTCTCCTGCAGAATGACAGGAACCGTGTTCCGCAGCCCGTCCAGGTAATCCCAGGGGTGCTGCAGCGCCCAATCGGGCGGCAGGCGTGTCCCGTCCGGGAGCGCCTCGGACATCACCGCATGCGGATAGGCAAAGGAGCGCCCGCCAAGCTCCGCGCCGGTTTCCGCATCAAACAGGACCGCACGGCAGGACAGTGAACCAAAGTCTACACCAAAAACACATTTCAAGTTCGGATTCTCCTTTGAAGCGTTCGAATTTGGTTTTTCCCCGGAAATTTTTAATCGGTTCCGCAGAATTTACCATAAGTTGTGCAAGTTGCGAATATTGCAGGGCTCATCTCACTTGCTATTGTAGCATATTATCGACCCCATACACAACAACAATCACACAGAAACCGCAAACAATCTCACATTCCTTTTTCGCATTTTTCCCCGGATGTTTGTGATATTGTTTCGGTATTTTGTGATTTTATTTTTGTCCCGTACACAAGAATATGGTACAATAGAGGCGCGAATATTGAAGCCGTCTCATCTGAATCCAACAGAGAGAAAGGCTAAAACCCACATGATACGCAAAGATTTCAAAGGAAGACTGCACGAAAATCTCATCGGAACCCACATCTCCATGCCCGACAGCATTGTCAGCGAGATGCTGGGCAGGCTCGGCTACGACTTCGTCTGGATTGACACCGAGCACAGCGAAATGACCTACACCAACCTGCGCAACCACCTGACGGCGGTCAATGCCGGAGGTACGCCCACGTTGGTCCGGCTCTCGATGCATGACTACAACCATGTCAAGCGCGTGATGGAGATGGGACCCGACGCAATCCTCTTCCCGATGATCAACACACCCGAGGAAGCGGCGGCTGCCATGTCCTACTGCATGTATCCCCCGGAAGGCATGCGCGGCTTCGGTCTGCTGCGTGCCGTGAACTACGGGCTGGACGACATGAACGAGTACATCGCAGCAGCCAACCGCGACACCTGCCGCTTTATCCAGATTGAGACCGAAACGGCGGTGAAGAACCTGCCCGAGATTGTGAAGAATCCTTACATCGACGGTTATTTCTTCGGTCCCTGCGACCTCTCCGGCTCGATTGGAGAGCTGAATCAGGTCTTTGGCGAGCGCACGCAGAAGCTGATTCGGGAAGCGATTGCCATCCTGAAGGATGCCGGAAAGCCGATTGGCGTTTCCACCGGCTCGATCGACCCCGAGGTAACCGGCTTCTGGCATGACCTCGGCATCAACATCATCTCGACCGGGACCGATTACGACTACATCCTGCAGAGCGCACGCCAGAACCTTGCCAACATGAAAGTCATTATGAAGAAATGAGCTCCGGAAACAGCCGGAGGATCGGAGAGGGCATGATCGAAGCATCGCATGTAATCGAACGGTATTCCCGCGACATGGTACTGACCCCGCACTGTCACTATTCCATCGAGGTCAACTGTTTCCGGTCCGGCAGAGGGACCTATTCGGTTGCCGAACAGACCTGGAAAATCCGTCCCGGCGTTGTGGTCCGGAATCACGGACCTTTCACCTGGGGCACCGATGCCGCGCAGTCGGTCTACCATGCGGTCGTACTGGAACAGGTCGCGGCGATGGCGGCAACCACGCTCGCGCTCAACCCTGCCAGCATCATGCCGCAGTACATTCTCGACAAGCACTATTCCCGCAAGCACGGTCCCGGCGCTTACTACGGTCAGCGCTGACACCGCAAAAAGGGTCCCTGGCATGGTCAGGGACCCTGAATTGAGACCGTCAATCCGCAAACCTCCAAAAACGAGCCTGTTATCCTGTCCCCTCCCCCGGCGTTTGCCGCGTGATAGGATAACCCGCTCCTTCTTGCAGTTTTTCCCCGGCATGCCGGGCGCATCTCACGCCGAAAGGACAATCTTCATGAACATTCTGCACGACATTCACACGCACAATCTCTTTTCCAACTGCTGCACGGATTACACCGCTTCCACCGCCGCGTTCCTGCAAAAGGAAGCCGCGCTCGGCAACCGGGTGTTCGGGCTTTCCAATCACGTCTGGGACGAACGGGTCCCCGGCGCGTCCGGCTGGTACCGCACGCAGAGTATCGCGCGCTGCGAAGAAGCCCGCGCGTCGCTCGCCCATGCGCCGGACGGCATGCGGGTCCTCTTTGGCGGGGAGACGGAATACTACGCCTGCCGCGATCTGCTTGGTATGTCCCCCGAGGGTGCCTCACATTTCGACTATCTGCTCTTCCCGCACACCCACATTCACATGCGGAATGAGGTCATGTCGGATTATCCCGAAATTCTCGAAGCGCGGGCGCAGGTGCGTGCCGAACTTGCCGAGCGGCTGCCGAATCTTTCCGAGGCGCAGGTCACCAAAATGACTGCGCAGCTGAAGGAGGCAGACCTGATCCGTCTGGTCCCCGAGATGAAGACCGACATTCACCGCTTTGTTGCCGACGCGATGGTCGACAGCTTTTGCGCGCTGCTGGCGCATCCCGATTTTCAGCGCATTGCCGGGCAGCTGCCGGTTGCGATTGCGCATTGCTTTGCGCCCTGCGGCTTCCCGCACCCCGAAAAGAACAGCATTCTCGCCCTGCTTGACGATTCCACGCTGCGCGACTGCTTCTCCTCCGCTGCCGCTCTCGGTGTTTTCATCGAAATCAACACCGGCGCTGTCAGCGAGGTTGGAACCGATCTTTCAAAGAACGAGATGATCCGAATTTTCCGCATTGCCAAGTCCAGCGGCTGCCGGTTCACATTCGGTTCCGATTCCCATTCCGTCAAAGGTCTCGAAAACATCCGTTTCGGCGACCTCATCGCCTCCGCTCTCGCCCTCTCCCCCTCCGACATCGCCGGGTTCCTGCAGGACGGGGTGGAAGGGTAAGACAAGACCTCGGGGCACCGCCCCGAACCCCGCTTAGGGGCTTCTTTCGGAGAAGCCCCTAAGAACCCAAGA
>USMO01000116.1 GCA_900555785.1 uncultured Eubacteriales bacterium
CAGTCGAACCCCGAAGGGGCGCCAGCAGGCGGGATCTCCGATGGTCAGAGGCAAGTCAGTCACCCAACTATCTAATTCGGACAAAAGCATAGGAACACATGCGCCATATCCCCATTCCGCACGCCCCCAACCGCAAAAACGCCCTGCCGCATGTCTGCGGCAGGGCGTATCCATATCAATCCCGGCGATTATCCGAATCCGAATCATCGTCCGCAGAGAAGGTGCGGACGGTCGGTCCGTCATCGTCTGCGGGGGTCTCATCGTACCAGTCCTCTTCCTGAAGCTCGTCTGCCTGGGGGTCATTCTCAAAGGTCGGGGCGTCATCGTCATGGAAGACCGACATCTGCGGCTGCCCGTAGGAGAAAGCATCCGTTGCCGGCGGGGTCTGCCCGTTTTGCGGCTCCGGGGTCCGGTCCTCCTGTGCGGGCTGCGCCTTTGTCTTCTTCGGCTTTTTCAGGATTGCGACCGAGCGGAAAATCAGCACCATGATGATAATCTGGAGCACCAGCGCCAGCACGCCGAGCAGCAGCGCGGCAAGCGCCGATTTTTCCGGCAGGAACTGCGCGGACAGCGCATAGACCGGCAGCGCCAGACCGTAGATGGCTTTTCCGCGCGCGTACTTCACCTGGTCGGCGTATTTCACGCGGCGGGTCACCAGAACGGTCAGCACGACCGCCTGGAGGAAGATCACCACGCCAAGCGTTGCAAACATCCAGATCAGGTCGATGCGGACCGGAATTTCTGCCACCTTTGCGTCAAAATCGCGGCGGGCGTTATCCACGCCGGCGGTTGTTGCGGCGCCGTTGATGGCAGCCGTTGCCTCGGTGCGCAGGCTTTCCAGGGTTGCTTTTCCGTCCTCGTTGTAAAGGTTCCCGGCAAGCAGCTCCTCGCAGCGGGCATCAATCCGGGCAATCTCCCGGTCTTTGTAGCGCGCCAGCGCCAGCTTTGCCAGGCATTCGTTAATCAGCTCCTGCAGCTCTTCCTGATAGTTTGCGCTCGGCTGCAGCGCCTCCATTTTGGTCACGTAAATGGTAATCAGGTCGGAAACGTTCTTGCCGTCCCCTTCCTGCATATTGCCGCGCAGCTTTTCGATCTCACCCTTCAGGTAATCTTCATTCAGTGTGTAGACCGTCATGGAAAACTCCTCGCCGTGCGGCGCGTTTTCGGTTGCCTTGACACGGATATAGAAGGTGTAGGTCGTGCCGGGGCGCAGATCGGTAAACAGACCGGAATCGCGCCAGACCAACTTATCGGTCGTGCGCAGGGAATACGCAAACTCGTAATCCACGGTATCCGCATCGCTGACCGTGAAGCTGACGGAATTTTCGGTCGTGCTGGGCTTTTCGACCATGCCGCCCTCGCCGTAGCCCGGCTTTGCAGGTCTTGCGGCAAGCACCAGGTCCAGCCACTCGCTGTCGGCTGTCGTTACACCGTCACCGCGGCAGAGAATGTGCACGGTGCTGCCGAAATAGTTCGACACCGAGAACGGTGCACCGTCACCGGTAAAGGAATAGTCGGTATCGCCGAAGCGCAGCACATAGCTGCCGGACGGAATGCCGCCCGGGGCGGTAAGAATTTCATTCACATAATCCACGCGGAAGGCAGGGACCGTGCAGACCGGCAGAACCACGCCCGTCAGAGTTGTATTCTCTGCCGGAACCGTGAAGGGAAAGGTCCGCTCCCGGGTGTGTGCCAGCGCGTCCCCGTTCCAGGAGACCAGTTTGTAACCCTCCTTGACGGTCACGGTCACATTCAGGACCGTGCCGAACGGAAAACTCAGCGGGGTCCCGTCATAGACAAAGGATGCGCTCCCCTGCTTGACCATAATCACCGCATTTGCGGCAAGGTCGGCATCAAAATCGACCGAATAGGTCTTTGCGACCCAGTAAGCATACAGCGTTGTATCGCTCGGCAGGTTCCAGGTGCTGCCCGCGCCGGTCCCATCGATATACCGTGCGCCGCGACCGTCCCGCTCGGAGTAGAAGCCCGCAAAGGTGTAGCCCTCGCGCGTCGGCAGCTTTCCGGCGGCAATGTCGGCAATCTTCTGATTAAAGGTCACCTGCACCGTGCTGTCCGAATCCGCAAAGGTCCCGCCGCAGGCATCAAAGGTTACGGTGTAAACATTCGGCACATAGTAGCGGATGATCTCGTTCAGCTTCTTGGTTGCCGAAATCGACTTTTTCTCGTAATACTGCGCATTGCCGACCACAAACGTGTAGCCGGGGTACTGCCGGAAGGTGCCGTCCGGGTCCATCAGCGTTTCGTCCGAAGAAATTTCGTCCCGGTACTTCCAGTTCGTGTACTCAATCGGATCCGGGGAGATTCGTTTTTTCGTCAGCCAGTCCATATCCACGCGGTAGCCGCCGATTTCGCGCGGCTCAAAGTGGGCAACCAGCCGGATTTCGCTTCCGGCAGGGACGGTGCTCGGCTTATACCAATACTTCCCGTCGCTTCCCATTTTGATGGCGTTATCGCCCTCATACCAGCCGACAAATGCATAAGCGGGCGTATCGCTCGGGATATACAGTTCAAACGCATCCGCGCCGTATGCATAGGTTGCCGGAAGCGGGCTTGCGGTTGTAATGCTGACATCGGATTGGTTTGCCACATAGACCACGTTGTAGACCTTCGCCTTAAAATGCGCGATAAAGGTCAGGTCTTCGGTCACGGCGTTTTCGGTTGCCGTTGCCTGTCCGGGCGGGAGGGTTCTTTCTCCGCTCGAATCCTTGCGGACCAGATAATCCAGCTCATAACCCGGTCCTGCCGTTGCGGTCACCGTAATAGGACTGCCGTCCTGGCAGTATTTCCCGTCCCGAATGTCGCCGGTCCCGGTCCAGGTGATCTTACAGGAACTGTCGCCCCCGCTCACCTCGGTGATGATTTCGTGATAGCCATCCGGGGCATCTGCCCGGACCGTCATTGCGGACAGTACCGCGACCGTCAGGAGGAGCAGCACAGCCGCAAAACCGATTCTTTTTTTCATCTGACTTTGCATTGCTTACCCCTCCTTTACCTTCACGCTGTCGCCGCCCGCGCCCGCAATTGCCGTCAGCGCCTCCAGCGAGAAATTCTGTGCTTCAACCGTCAGCGGAATGTGCAGCTCGCCCGATGCGTGAACCTTCAGCGTGCGCGCGCTGTCCATCACAATTCCGCGCTCCTTGAGCGTTTCCAGATTGACCACCTCGTTCGGGTCGTAGAATGCCTCCACCCGGCAAAGGTCCACCAAAGCCACGCTCGGGTCGACCTGCACCGCGCTCATGCGGTCATCGGTGTCGTCATACATCCCGTCATCCACATACTGCCCGTTGTCATCGTACTGCCCGTCATACTGCTCATCGTACTGCCCGTCGTCCGCGTACTGCGAGTTTTCGTCATACTGCTCCTCATACTGTCCGTCGTCTGCGTACTGCGCGTTCTCGTCGTACTGTTCCTCATACTGTCCGTCATCGGCGTACTGCGCGTTTTCGTCGTACTGTTCCTCATACTGTCCGTCTTCGACGTACTGCCCGTTTTCGCCGTACTGTTCGTCATACTGTCCGTCATCGGCGTACTGCCCGTTTTCGTCATACTGTTCGTCATCGGCGTACTGCTCTTCATCGGCGTACTGCTCATCGTACTGCCCGGCTTCCGGCTCCGGTTCCTCCTCATAAAGGGAATCGTAAGTCTCCGGCTCTGCCGTTTCCTCTGTCATCTCCGGCTCGTCGGCTTCGTCCTCCGGGAGCACCTCTGCGGTCTCTTCGGCTTCTGCCGTCTCGGGCTCGTCCGCTGCGGGGAGTTCCGGTTCCGGCTCCTCCTCGGGCAGCTCTGACAGAAAATCGTTCTCGATGCCGGTCGGGACACCCCAATCCAGGTCATCCTCCCGCGCGGTGTTGTCAAATTCCGCCATCAAACCGCCGCCGGCAGATTCGGTGTCCTCGGTTTCAGCCTCGGGTTCATCCGGTTCCGGCTCGTCCACATCTGCCGGGTCCTGAGCCGACCATGCTGCCTCGGTCTCGGGTTCCTCTGCAAACTCTGCAGGCTCCTGCGGCTCGGTCGTTTCTGCGGCCTCTTCCGGTTCTTCCGGCTCTGCAGATTCCGCGGGTTCCTGCGCTGCGGTTCCCATCATCAGGTCATCCGCAACAAATTCCGCATAGGTAACCGGCGGGGTCGCGGTCGGCACGTCATCGCCGAACACCTGCTCGGTGTAGCGAATCTGCGTGGTCCGCACGGTCTCCTTCGTCACGGTCTGCGTCACCTGCGGCTGCTGCACGGGCTCGGGTGCGGGAGCAGGTTCGGGCTCGGGTGTAGGCTCGGGGACTTCTGCAGGTTCCGGCACCTCGGGGGCTTCGGGCGCCTCCGGTTCTGCCGGCTCTTCCGGCTCTGCAGGCTCGGTTCTCGGTGCGTCATTGTCCAGTTCCCAGAACACGTTCGCGCTCGGCGGGACCACGCTCTCGTCCACATCTGGCGTCTGCGAAATATGGTCCTCGGCAAGTTCGAACGACGTTGCGGGCTTCTCCTCGCGGATATATTCCCGGATTACGCCGCGCCGCACCAGGTCCTCGGTCTCTTCAAAGGGATAGGCTTCTTCGTAATCGATCTTTTCGATGTCAATCGGCGACAGCCCCTGCTCTTCGCAGACGCGCTGCACCAGTTCCAGCGCCCAGCCGAACTTGCGGTCGGACCGCACCTTGTACTTAAACGGCGTGTCCGCATAGCGCTTCTGGTGGCTGACGTCTCTGCCGTGGTAAATCGTATCCTCCAGGCTTGCCGGGTCCAGCGCCAGATACAGTTCCAGATTGTTGCTGCGGATGTTGATTTTCGCAATCGGTGTTTTGCCGTTCGTAAAGCTGTCGGCGTTCCAGCTGACCCGCGACTTCGTGCCCTTGTAGGACAGGAGCGCGTTTTTCAGCTCGCTGTAGAAATGTTTGATATGCGGGCGGGACTGAATCAGGCGCCCTTCAAAGCTCTTGCGATAATGCGCAACGATATAGCAGCCGGTCTCCTCGTTGTAGCCGATGATCCGCTCGTTTCCGCTGAAACGGTCGGAATCGTCTGCATCGTCGACAAAATCCTCGTCATCCTCGCGGTCGTTCCGCGCGGCTTCTTCAGGGCTTTCGTCCTCGTCATCCTCTGCCGGAGTGGGCACGATTGCGCTCACCGGCACGCTGCCGTCCGGCTGTTCTCCGGTTTCTGCCGGTTCAGCAGGCGTTGCAGCCGCGCGCTCGGCGTTCTTCTCTGCCGCAGCCTCTGCCTGCTTCTGACCGATCAGCGCCTCAACCAGCGTTTTCAGCAGCTTCTCGGATTCGGTCGGTCCGCTCTGCGCAGGAGCGGGGGCAGGCTGCACCGGCGTGGTGGTCTGCGTCTCGCGTACCGTCTCGGTCACGGTCTTTTCCATGTGGA
>USMO01000117.1 GCA_900555785.1 uncultured Eubacteriales bacterium
CCCCTCCGAAAGGGGTCCCCTTCTCTCTCCAAGGTCTTTCACGCGTTCTTAAAAATATCCTTCGCGTCGCTGCCGAGGGTCAGAATCAGGCAGTTGCCGTTGATCCAGCCTTCGTCCTTCGCCTTATCGTAGGAGGTAGTGTCCTTCTTGCCGTCCTTCTCGGTGGTCAGGAATTCCTTCACGTCGGACGAACCCGGGAATTTGATAATCAGAGCCGTGTTAGCCGCATTCAGCAGACCGTCCGGCGTGCAGAGAATCAGCTCGTAATCGCCAACTTTCTTCATCTGCTCATCGTTGAGCAGAATCTTCAGAAGCGACTGAATGCTTTCGTCGCTGGCGTTGACGGTCTTCACCGTGTAGTCCTTGTTTTCAAAAGCCTTTTTGATCGAGCCGGATTTGTCGCAGCTGACAAGGCCCAGCAGCATCAGGCAGGCAAGAGAGAGCGCAAGAACAGTTTTCAGAACTTTTTTCATGGTAGTGTCTCCTTTTCTGTATTTAGGGTGTTCCCCTTTTACTGTAGTGGTATTATTATACTCCGTTTTCACAAAAAAGTCAACCCCTGAACGCAAAAAAATCACATTCAGGGGTCACTTTTACATTCTTTTCACAGATTTTAAAAAGACGTAATCAAACGGTCAGAACGCAATCTTCTGCTCAATGTACTCCTTGAGTGACGCAATCGGAATGCGCACCTGCTCCATCGTGTCGCGGTCGCGGACCGTCACGCAGTGGTCAGCCGGCTTGGTCTCGTCACCAACCGTGTCAAAGTCGACCGTGATGCACAGCGGCGTGCCGATCTCGTCCTCGCGGCGGTAGCGCTTGCCGATCGAGCCGGTCTCGTCATAATCCACCATGAAATACTTCGACAGCTCCTCGTAAATCTCGGTCGCCTTGTCGCCCAGCTTCTTCGACAGCGGCAGAATTGCAGCCTTGAAGGGTGCCAGCGCCGGGTGCAGATGCAGCACTGTGCGCACGTCGTTCTTCTCCGCGTCAATCACTTCTTCGTCGTAAGCATCGCAAAGCACCGACAGAACCGTCCGCTCCACACCCAGCGACGGCTCAATGACATACGGAATGTAGTGCTCGCCCGTCTCCTGGTCGAAATAGGTCAGGTCCTTGCCCGAGGTGTTCTGGTGCTGCGTCAGGTCGTAGTCGGTTCTGTCTGCCACGCCCCACAGCTCGCCCCAGCCGAACGGGAACAGGAACTCAAAGTCGGTGGTTGCCTTGGAATAGAAGCACAGCTCCTCCGGGTCATGGTCGCGCAGCCGCAGGTTCTCGTCCTTCAGACCGATCGACAGCAGCCAGTTGTGGCAGAACGTGCGCCAGTAGCTGAACCACTCCAGATCGGTGCCGGGCTTGCAGAAGAACTCCAGCTCCATCTGTTCAAACTCGCGCACGCGGAAGATGAAGTTGCCGGGCGTAATCTCGTTGCGGAAGGATTTGCCGATCTGACCAATGCCAAACGGCAGTTTCTTTCTTGCCGAGCGCTGCACGTTCGGGAAGTTGACGAAAATGCCCTGCGCGGTCTCCGGGCGCAGATAGACCGTGTTCTTGGCATCCTCGGTCACGCCCTGGAAGGTCTTGAACATCAGATTGAACTGACGGATGTCGGTGAAATTGTGCTTGCCGCAGGTCGGGCACGGGATCTTCTTTTCGTCCACGAATTCCTTCATTTCTGCCTGCGTGAAAGCGTCAATCGGCTTCGGCAGTTCCACGCTGTTCGCCGCGCACCAATCCTCAATCAGCTTGTCCGCGCGGAAACGCTCATGGCATTCGCGGCAATCCATCAGCGGGTCGGAGAAGCCTGCAAGGTGACCCGACGCAACCCAGGTCTGCGGGTTCATCAGGATTGCGGCGTCCAGACCGACGTTGTACTTGTTCTCCTGCACGAACTTCTTCCACCATGCGCGCTTAATGTTGTTCTTCAGCTCCACGCCGAGCGGACCGTAGTCCCAGGTGTTGGCAAGACCGCCGTAAATTTCGCTTCCGGCGAAGATGAAGCCCCTGCCTTTGCAGAGCGCAACAATTTTGTCCATGGTCTTTTCTGTGTTTTTCATTTTTTCGTCTCCTGTTTGTTGATTCGGATCTTATCGACATTGCCGTTCTTTTTGAGCGTGAAGACCTCTTTGCCGCCCGAGGTCAGCGCTTTGAAAAACGGAATCGGTTTACTGCTTTGCTCCCCGTACAGCTTGGGGTTGAAGTCGTTCTCCTTGCGGTAAATCTCATTCATAAACGCCGAGAAGTGCATCCAGCCGTCCACGTCGGCGCCCTCGCGGACGATCTGCGTTGCGATGCGGATGAGCTTTTCCCGCTTCTTGTCGGTCGGCGGCGTTGCCTGCTTGGTGCCGCCCTTCTGCGGCGTGGTCTGCTTCTTCTCCTCCGCTGCCGCCTGACCGGTTTTCAGGAGCGCGTCAATGGCGATGAAAATATCGCATGCGCGCCGGAAGGAAAGCGGCGTTTTCTGCTCGCCTGCTCCGATGACCGCGATGTTGTCGTTGCGAAACCGCATGGCAAGGTTGGTAAAGTCGCTGTCGCTGGTGGCAAGGCAGAAGCAGTCGACCTTGCCCTGGTAGAGGATGTCCATCGCGTCGATGATCATCTTGGAATCGGTCGCGTTCTTACCGGTCGTGAACGCCACCTGCTGGATCTGCTCGATGGAGTACTCCAGCAGCGCGTTCTTCCAACCGTTCGCCCGCGGGTTCGTAAAGTCCCCGTACAGGCGGCGGTAGGTCACCTTGCCGTACTGGCTCAGCTCGTCCAACAGAATCGAAAAATAGTCGCTGGACACGTTATCGGAGTCGATCAGCAGCGCAATTGTCCGGTCCTTGATTTCCATACATACCTCCTTAGAAAGACCTTGGGGCTTAAGACCTTGGGGCTCTGCCCCAAACCCCGCCCAAGGGACTTCTTGAAAGAAGTCCCCTGGGGACCCCCAAGAACTTGCACTCAGGGGGATTTTTTGTAGCTGTTTTGGTTGGTTGAGCGGGTCTCTCGCAGCCGGTTACGCACTGCGCCCCAATAGGGGCACTAACCCCTATTTAAAAGCCTGATTTAAAGTTCTTGGAGTTCTTAGAAATTGGAGTGCCTGCAATCCAATTTTCCCTTCATTCCAAGAAGGTTCTAAGCGGGGCTTGGGGCAGCGCCCCAAGGTCTTAGTCCCCTTACTTCTCCGGGTCGAGGTATTTCCAGTAGCCTTTGATATAGTGGATGCCAGACAGGAGGGTGAAGAAAGCCATCACGACGGTCAGAACGGTCGATGCAGGCATGTACTGCCGCATGCCGGAGAGGGCTTCGATGTGACCGTAAAGGATACGCTCAAGGAAGCAAGCGAGGACGCAGACGATCTGAGAGACCGTTTTGATCTTTCCAAGCATGTTCGCAGCAATGACAATGCCGCTGGAGCTGGAGACCACCAAACGCATCGAGGTCACGGCAAGCTCGCGGAAGAAGACAATCAGCAGCCCCCAGAAGAACACCGCGCAAAAGACCCGGCTCGGCTCAGCGTCAGACATCGACTTGTAGAGCAGCACCAGCATGGCGCCGATGACCATAAACTTGTCTGCCAGAGGGTCCAGAAATTTTCCGAAATCGGTCACCAGATGCCGCCGGCGTGCAATCTTGCCGTCCAGATGGTCGGTGTACGCCGCAATGCCGAACAGCACCATCCCCGCAATCTCTGCCCAGAGCGCATCGGACACCATCAGAATGATGATAAACACCGGCACCAGCAGCAGGCGCAGGACGGTCAGTCGGTTCGGAAGATTCATTTTCATGGGAATTGCTCCTTTTTCATGTTGTTTTTTCTATTATATGCTCCGGACCTTTATCCGAGAAGCGTGCGACACGTCGCTTGACACGCCGCAGACAGAACCAATACGCGGGAATCAGGAAAATATCAGCCATCAGCCAGGCAAGCGGGCTTGCAAAACAGACCGCATTGAACCCGAACATCGGCACCAGCCCGAAGCCCATAATGCTCCGCGCCACCATTTCAAACACACCAGCCGTCACGGCAAACAGACTGTAGCCCATGCCCTGAATGCAGAACCGGAAAACATTGACGCACAGCAGCAACAGATAAGCCGCACTGTTGACCGTCAGGAACTGCTGCGCATTGTTGAGAATTTCGGTCTCTCCGGAATCCAGGAACAGCAGCGCCACGTTCTTGCCGAAGAAGGAGAGGAATACGCAGGCAAGCACAGCATAGACCGCGCCAAGCAGCAGCGCACTCATCAGCCCCTTGTGAACCCGCTCCGGCTTTTCGGCGCCAACATTCTGCCCAGCCCAGGTGGCCATCGTGCCGCCCAGCGCGTCAAACGGACAGGTGAAGAAGAGGTTGACCTTGCCGCCGGCAGTCACCGACGCAACAGCCGCAGACCCCAGCCGGTTCACCGACGCCTGCAGAATCACGCTGCCGATCGCCGTAATGGAATACTGCAACCCCATCGGGACCCCATTTCCAAGCAGCGTGCGAATGCAGCGGGCGTCCGGTCGCCACTCCCCTGCCTCCATGTGCAGAATCGTAAATTTCTTTTTCATGTAGATCAGGCAAAGCACACCGGACACCGCCTGCGAAATGACGGTTGCCAGCGCGGGTCCTTCAACGCCGGTCCCCAGAATGACCACCGACACAATGTCCAGCCCGATGTTCAGCAGCGCAGCCAGAATCAGAAAAATGACAGGCGTGGTGCTGTCCCCCAGCGCGCGAATGATACCGGCAACCAGATTGTACAGAATCGTGACCGGAATGCCAAGGAAAATCCAGAAAATATAGTTGTAGGAGCCGTCAATGATGTCGGATGGCGTCATCATCCAAACCAGAATGTTGCGGCAAAGCAGACAAACCACAACGGTCAGCACGCTGCCGATTACGGCAGCCGTCCAAACAATGTTCGCCACAAACTTGCGCATGGATTTCATATCCCCGGCGCCAAACCGCTGCGCAACCGGAATCGCAAAACCGGTGCAAAGCCCGGTGCAAAAGCCGTTAATCATAAAGTTGACCGAGGAGGTCGCACCGACCGACGCGAGCGCACCCACGCCAATCCATTTGCCGACAACAATCGCATCGACCATGCTGTAAAATTGCTGAAACAGCAGCCCGAGCAGCATCGGAATCGCAAAGCCCAAAATCAGCTTCATCGGATTCCCAACCGTCAGGTCCTTTACTGCACTTTTCATCTTCATCGCCAAATCCCCTTAAGGATTATGTTTCTGCCTAACCAATCAAACACCCCAAGCCACCCACTTAAATGGCTATCCAAAAATCAATCTTAGCCAAGTTCTTGGGTTCTTAGGGGCTTCTCCGAAAGAAGCCCCTAAGCGGG